>NZ_CEWDFQ010000022.1:0-16934 GCF_982438285.1 Acetatifactor sp.
ACAGCATATCCGGCCGATTTTCATAAGGACTTAAAACCACCTCCTGCAAGGAATCGTCCAGCAAAAGCTGCATCCTCTCCTGATACTCCTGCTCATATGCCCTTGCCTGGCCGTTTGCCAAAAGGGTGATTGCCTTTACTGTAGTGCAATCCTCCAGTTTTCCTCCCGCCGCCTGCACCACAAACAAAAATGCGGCTCCAAAAAGGGGGGCAAAGCAAAGCCCAGGCAGCTTTTCTCTCACTGCGCTTATGGCAGCGGTCACAGGCTCACCAGCGGCTCCCTCCACCCTTCGAATCACATACCCCAGCAAATAGAAATATCCCAGAAAGGAAAAGAGAATAAAGCCATAGTAT
The DNA here is from genome assembly GCF_982438285.1 of Acetatifactor sp. Taxonomy (NCBI): domain Bacteria; kingdom Bacillati; phylum Bacillota; class Clostridia; order Lachnospirales; family Lachnospiraceae; genus Acetatifactor; species Acetatifactor sp. Next base: position 354 of record NZ_CEWDFQ010000022.1, read on the forward strand.
ACAATGGCAACCGCCCTGGCCGGACCTGTGGAATTCATGGTATAGAAGGTAGGACAGGACATAGAGCAGAAAACTCCATAGAGAAATCCCAGTACAAGAACAGGCTTTCCAAACCGGATATCTCTTCTTTTTCTACAGAGCCTAAGGAAGGCGGGCGTCAGCACAAAAGCGGTCAGCAGCCACCATTTTCCCATCCATGCCTCCAGATACCGAAAGCCCTGAAGCAGCGACTTCAATATAGCTTTCCAGGCGGGGATACTCCACATGCCGCTTTGCCTGATCTGATTCCCCGGAGCAGAAGCGCTCACAAGCAGCCCTATAAGCATCACAAACGCCGCTGTTCCCATTCCCCAAGCCCGGCGGTCTTTTCTTATAATCAGAAAAATCAACGCAGCCGTCAGCAAAATCAGACAGGGAAGCAGCGAGACGTAATTGCCTCCCCCTAAAAATGCTGCCAATACTGCCAGCAGCGGAATATGATATTTTCTGGGCTTTTGCAGATAACGGACAGCCACGCCCAAAAACAGCAGCGTCACTGAAAAATATCCGGTGTAGTACATGGAGCCGTTATACCAGAAGAAGGTTTCCCCCTGTGAGGGCACCGTCTGCACACATAAAAGACTAAGCAGGGAGGATATGAGAACCCATAGATTCCTGCTTCCCTCAAGCAGCCCGCAGATCAGAGACTTCATCAGATAAAAGACACTTCCCGTAAACAAAAGCAGCAAAGCCACTGTCACAAAACGATACAAATCTTCAGAAAAGGCATTGGGCGGAATCCGCATGAAAAACAAGGCGGTATAGGTTCCCTGCCACTGTCCGAAATCCTGTGCCACGCCTGTAAGGGCCGCCTTTATCACTTCCGTCACGCTGCCGGTTTCCTCCCATGCCAGATGAGCTTCCACACCGTAATAGTAGTCATCCCCCGTTGCGTGATTGTAGCGGCCAAGATACGCCACCGGAATCAGACTGGCCGCCAGCAGCAAAAAAGCCACAATGGCTCCAAGACGTTCTCTTCTTCCCCACATAGATATCCTCCCGTCAATTTTTTATCGCCTTTACTATAGCATATTTCAGCCTTTCGGGAAAGACTATACAGAAAGCTGCCTCAGTGCTATACTTGTAGCAAAAGACTGTATAGAAACGAGGAAATTATCATGGAAAAGCTGGCAATCAACGGAGGAGCCCCCGTACGGGAATTTCCCTTAAGCTATGGAAGACAATATATTGATGAGGCGGATATTCAGGCGGTAGCGGAAACGCTCCGCAGCGATTATCTCACCTGCGGGCCCCGGACAGAGACGTTAGAAAGGGAGCTTTGTGCAGTTACCGGAGCAAAATACTGCGTTGCAGTCTCAAACGGCACCGCCGCACTGCATATCGCCGCACTGGCGGCGGGGATTGGACCGGGGGATGAGGTGATCACAACGCCCATCACCTTTGCAGCTTCCGCAAACTGCATTCTTTACTGCGGTGCGAGACCTGTGTTTGCCGACATCAACCCCAGAACCTATAACATAGACCCGCAGGCCATCGAAAGGTGCATTACCCCCAGGACAAAAGCCGTGATCGCCGTGGACTTCACCGGCCAGGCGGCCCAGCTTGACCCGATCCGGGATATCTGCCGCAGACACGGGCTGATCCTCATTGAAGACGCCGCCCATTCTATCGGTACCAAATACAAGGGACAGCCGGTGGGCAGTATTGCAGACATGACCACCTTCAGTTTTCATCCTGTAAAGACGGTTACTGCCGGAGAAGGGGGTGCCGTCACTACAAACGATGAAGCTCTTTACAAAAAGCTTGTGCTGGCCCATGCCCACGGCATCACCAGAGACCGCTCCCAAATGGCGCATCCCACAGACGATCCCTGGTACAATGAACAGGTGGGATTTGGCTATAACTACCGCATCACAGAGTTTCAGGCTGCGCTTTTGTCCAGCCAGCTAAAGAAGCTGGGTGAGTTTTCCCGGCGCAGAAAGGAAATTGTAGGGGTTTATAACCAGGCCTTTTCCCAGATTCCCCAGATTCAGGTACAGGAGGAAATTCCGGAATCTGACACCACCAGGCATCTCTACATTCTCCGGCTGCGCAGTGAGCTCCTTCGCTGCACCAGAAGGGAATTTTTTGACGCGCTGCACCAGGAAGGCATCTACTCCCAGGTGCATTACCTTCCCGTATACTGGCACTCCTACTACGAAAAGCTGGGATATGAAAAAGGCCTTTGTCCCCACGCAGAAAAGTATTATTCGGAGGTTATGAGCCTTCCTCTCTACTATTCTCTCACGGACAAAGACCTTCAGGATGTAATTTGTGCGGTGAAAAAGATCATCCAATTCTATCAAAAATAAGCGCCCTACTGCATTCGGTCATAAAAGGCCACATTCTGGTCGCTGTACAAAAGCGCATAGCCCGCCTCTTCGCAGAGCCCTGCCACCTCGCCCCCCGGAATGGCGGCAATGTAACGGCTCTCAAGAGCCTGGAAGTTTTCCGTCACATACTCAGGATAGCAGCAGCTGATTCCCATGCCCTCCGGAAGCGCATACAAAATCTGCCAGGAGTTTACCACAGCGCCCTCGGGTGTATTGTCGTAAAAAAGCCAGATCACCACGTTCTCAAAGCTTGGAGTCTCCTCCCGCTCAAGCTGCACCTGTTTTGCCAGTTCCTGCCTCCAGGTTTCTATCTGTACCTGTCTTTCTTCCGTCACAAAGGGAATCTGATAGTCGTAAGGCTCCACTGCCATATAAGTATAAAAAAATGCAAAGGCGGCTCCCAAGAGGGCTGCCTTTTTGTAAAACCGGGTGCGCATGAGGCTGACCACAAAAATCCCCACGCCGATAAAGGTCAGCAGATGCTTGCTTCCCTCCGTCAGTTTATACATCAAAAGCAAGGCAAACTGCATTCCCACAAAGCACAGAGCCAGATGAGCTTCTATGATAAAAATAGGCTCTTTTTCCTTCTTTTCCCTTCTCTGTTTCAGGAAATCCGCCCCCGTCTGCCAAAGAAGAACCGCCATCATGAGAAGATACCCGCCAAAGGCCGTTCCCGCCGCCATTCCGCTTCGAAAGCCCTGTATGGTATATCTCAAAAAATCTGTTCCCATCCAACGCAGCTTGCTGAAAAAGTAACGCAGTCCCCCGAAAAATCCCCACTCAAAAAATGCAGTGATCCAGTCCGTAAAAAATAACGGCGTAAAGTATTCCGCCCCAAGATAATGCTTAATCAAGGCATAGCTCCCCCCCACTGCTCCCAGCACAAAAAGGGAGCCAAAAAGCCCCTTCAGGCCAGACCTTCTCACCCACAGATACACAGGAAGCAGCATAAACAGCAGCATATAAGGCCGCATCAGGGTAAGCACTCCCGACAGCACAAACAATAGCGCCAGCTTATAGACTCTTTCCCTGTTTAAGTAATTCAGGGCCAGCCCGTAGAATACGATCAACAGGCTCATACAAATGATTTCCGGCATACCCGAGAGCATATACCGCACAAAATGGGTATACAGACAGAACAACAGGGTAAGCACCCCCAGCTGCTTCCAGGAGGGCTTTACCAGACAGACAAATAAAACCATTGCCGCTGTCATCAAAACCACATTACAGAGAATGGGGGACAAGAGATTCCAGCCAAAAAGCAGCCCCCATAAAATCCAGGGAAACACCAGCACCGGGCTCCACGCCGCAAAGGAAAGCCTTAAGGCATGGCTTTCGTTAAAGCCGAAATACCCCTGGGGATATCCGAAATGCACAATGCCTTCCACCTGCTTGAAGTAAAAAAGCTCGTCGTTCCACTCAGAATTGGGAAGATATACGTCCCAGATGGCTTTTCCCTGTGCGGCACAGGTGACAGCGCAGCACAAAAGGGGTAAAAGCCCCATAAGCACTGCCTTTACAAGCAGCTTGTATCGATTTTCCTTCTTCCACCAGCCTACAAATCTTTCCATACAAATGCCGTGTTCCTTTCTATTCCTCTATGCCTATTTTCTCCCGGATAACATACTGGGGAGAGTTGTTCAGGCTGATGTAAATGCGCCCAATGTATTCCCCGATCAATCCCAGCATCACCATGATCATGCCTCCAAAGAACACAATGGCAGACATTAAGGAGCTGAAGCCTATGGGTACGGCCGGGTTGATCAGCCGCTTCAGGATGGTATATATGCCGTACAAAAATCCGACGCCCGCAAAGGTGCCTCCCACAGCGGTGGCCATGCGAAGGGGCTTTACGGAAAATGCGGTAAAGCCGTTAAACCACAGTCCCAGCAGCTTCTTTAAATTATAGCCGGAGACTCCCTCCTCCCGCTCTCTGTGATGCACCATCACATTTGTAATGTTTTGGGTAGCCCGGAGCACAAGACCGATCACATAGGGATAGGAATTTTCATACCGGATCATATCCTCCACCACAAACCGCTTGACCCCAAAATAACTGGAGAGATACAAGTCCGCAGGCTTTCCCAGCATAATTCTGGTCATCCGCTCGTTTACCCTGCTTCCCAGGTTGCGAAAGGCAGTGTGCTGCTTGTGATCATATTTGGCATAGACAGCGTCGTAGCCCTCCTCCAGCTTCTCCAAAAGCTTGTCTGCCTCGTCCGCCGGAGTCTGTCCGTCATCGTCAAGGCAGATCACATAGTCCCCGTCCGAAAACCGAAGGCCGGCCATCAGCGCCGCATGCTGCCCGAAGTTGCGGGCAAAGCTCAGCCCTTTTACATTCTCCCTGTCTTTACAGAGCTGTCGTATCACCTCCAGGGTATTGTCCGGAGAACAGTCGTTGACCAGAAAAATGTCATAGGCATACTGGGGAAGCGTCTCCATCCTCCGGTCGATCTCCGCCACCACATGAGGCAGCGTATGGGCAGAGCGATAGCAGGGAATTACAAAGCTTACTTTTTTCATTTCATCCGTCCTTTTATTGCTTTCTTCTCTCATTTTTTCGTTCATTCTTCCTCAGCGGGATTTAATGCCGCCATCCATACGATGTCCCGGTATTTCCCATCTATGCGCACATCATCCCTAAGACTGCCTTCCCGGACAAATCCAGCCTTTTCATAGCTGCGGAGAGCCTGGAGATTATCAGCCAGCGCCCGCAAATAAATCCGGTGCAGCCCCAGCTCCTCAAAGCAGCAGGCAAGCATCAGCTTTGCTGCAGCCGTGCCTACTCCCCGGCCCCTGGCATCTGCCTCTCCGATAAAAATCCCGTACTCCGCCTTGTTATGCTTTCTGTCAATGTCCCGGATATACACGGAGCCCAGGGGCTTCCCCTCTTTTGTGTCGCAGATGACAAACTGCAGCGCCTTTCCAGTGTCAATCATGGTGTGAATCCAGTTTTCATGCCCTTTTCTGGTAAAGGGCTCCTGATAGATAAAATTCTTCCGCACTTGGTCGCTGTTTCGCCAGGCTATGATCAAATCCGTATCCTGGGGCGTCATCAGCCGCAAAAAGATTCCCGCTTTGTCGTCTCTGTATTCTTTCTCTAAGTTCTGCATGCTTCTCCCTATTTCCGCGCTGTAATCTGCGCCTTTCTACCCCTGATAGCTGTTGCACAGCTCTATCACCCGGCAGATCTCCTCCTCCCGCATTTCCGGGAACAGGGGCAGCGTCACACAATGCTCTGCCAGATATTCCGCGTTGGGACAATCTCCCCTTTGATACCCCAGATATCCATAAGCCTTCTGCAGATGACAGGGCACCGGATAATGAAGGCTGCACTCCACACCCGCCTGTGCCATATATGCTACAAAATCATCTCTGCGAGGCACCGTCACCACAAACAGGTGAAACACAGGCTCCGTATTGGAAGGATGACTCTGCATGGTAAACAGGGGATTGGTTATCTCCTGCAGATAGCGCCTGCCGATCTCCTGCCTTTTTTTCGTCCAGCCGGGCAGATATTTCAGACTGACGGAAAGCACCGCCCCCTGGATTCCCTCCAGCCGATAATTATATCCCACTTCGTCATGATAGTAACGCACGTCACAGCCCTGATTCTTTAAGCGGGTGGTGTGCCTGTAGTACGCTTCCTTATCGCAGGTGATGCTTCCCCCTTCTCCAAAGGCATACAGATTCTTGCCCGGGTAAAAGCTGAAGCACCCCATTTCTCCCAGTGTACCCACATTTCTCCCTTCAAATCTGGCTCCATGGGCCTGGGCGCAGTCCTCCACCACAAACAGTCCGTGCCGGTCCGCAATCTCCTTTACGGCTCCATAGTCAAAGGGCTGCCCGTACAGATGCACCCCTATGATGCCTTTTGTTTTGGAAGTGATTTTTTTCTCTATCTCCCCTGGGTCAATCTCCCAGGTATCCGCCCTGCAGTCCGCAAACACAGGCTCCGCACCTGTGTAGGTCACTCCCCAGGCTGTGGCAATATATGTGTTTGCCGGCACGATCACCTGATCTCCTTTTCCCACCCCAAGGGCCAGCATGGCGCAGTGCAGCGCCGAGGTGCCGTTGTTTACGCCGCAGGCATACCTTGTGCCCACATAGGCCGCAAACGCTTCGTCAAAGGCATCCGCATATTTTCCCCCGGAAAAGGCAGTCTGGGCGCACACCCTTTCAATGGCCTCCAGGTATTCCTCCCTGTGAGCCTCATAATCCCTGGTCAGATCAATTCTTTTGATGGGTTCGCTCATCACGTCACATCCCTTCCTCAAATATTCTTTCGAATGTTAAATTCCCAGAACAACCTGGCAATCTGCTTCAAGTAGTTAAATATGGTGCGAAACAGCTTCACCGTCGTATTATAATCCTCTTCCCATTTCACGGGATAATCCAGAATCCTTACGCCCCGTTTCTCCGCCCGCAGCAAAAACTCGATCATGTAAAACCAGCCATTGTCCCGACTGCAGCCCTTGATCAGGGAAACCGCCGTCTTTTTTCGCACGAAGGTAAAGCCGCAGATGGCGTCGGTACTCTTCATCCCCAGAAATACCTTAAGCAGGATTAATAGTCCCTGGGAAGTGATCTTCCGATACCACTTTCTTCCTCTTGTATCTGACGCCTTTGCAAATCGGCTGCCGTTGATATATGCAATCTCCGGCCTTTCCTTAAAAATCTCTATGGCCTCTCCAAGATGCTTGATATTGGTGGAAAGATCGATATCCATATATCCCACAATGTCTCCTCGGCTTAGCTTCACTCCTCTTCGGAAGGCCGCCCCCACTCCCCTGACCGGGATTCTATCATACTTTACCCGGCTGTAGCGTCTGCACAGCTTATCCGCAATCTGCGGAGTCTCATCCTCGGAGCCATTGTCTACAATCAGAATTTCATAATCGGAAAACCCGATCCTGTCCAGATATTCCACTGTGCGGGTGATTCCCTTCTCAAGCCGCAGCCTCTCATTCAATACCGGAAAAATAATGGTAAGCATCATTTTGTCAGTTTTTCCACTCCTTCTATCACATAGCGCTGACGCTTAAAGCTCATATTTAAAATCACCGAAAGATACTTAAAGATCAAAGTCAGCAGCACGGAAAGCATAAAAAATCCAAAACACATGAAGAACATAATAGACAGCCAGCCCTCCACCGGACGCACCGAGCTGAAAACGGACCAGGCCAGATACCCGAACATGATAAGCAAAGCTCCAAACAAAAGAATCGTCACCGCAAGGGACAGCTTTTCCAGGACATCCGTAAAAATCACCAGCGTATCCGCCGCAAGTGTGCTTCTCGCCCCCCGTTCCTCCCTGTTTGCTGCCTTCCTTGCCATATACTTATTATCATACACAATGGTATCCGTTTTTAAACCGCAGTTCATATACAGGGCTTTTCGGTAGGGCACATAAATATTCATCTGGTTTACCCGGTTTACCGCCCTTCTGGAAATAATCCGGAATCTTTCTCTTCTTATTTTCCCCTTATAATGACTTCCCCAGTTGTATATGGCATAAAACAGCCTGGAGGTTATGGGCACTCCGTATCTGGGCGCGGCGGCCACCACGTCAAAGCCCTCCAAGGCTCTGCGGTAAATCTCCATAATCAGCCCCGGTTCAAAATCCAGCTGGCAGCTGTCAAACTCAAAAATAAAGTCCCCTACCGCCAGATCACGGCCTGCATTCATGGCGTTTTCCACTCCTTGAAAAGGCTGAGATTCACCAGACTCACCACCAGGCTCTGCTTGCTCTCCTGCAGAAATTCTCTTACCTTTTCCACCGTGGCATCCATGCAGCCGTCATTTACACAAATGATCTCGAATTTTTCAAAGTTTTCCTCCATGACGCCACAGATTTCATTCAAAAACCCCTTCACTCGGTTTTCCACATTTTGCAGATAAATCACACAAGACACAAAGTTCTTTTCCCTGTTTTGCATCAGCTTTTCCTTTCATCCGGCCCAGGGCCTGTATTTTATTCCAAAAACGGGTCCAGATCATACACCGTATTGATCTTGCCCGACAAAACGCTTACAAAGTCCGGATTTCTGGAGGCGTACCGGATCACCGTCGGCCTGGAATCGTCAATCTCCGACGCCTTTAAGATGGGCTTCATGGAAAACAGAGACTTTTCATAGGTGAACGCATACTCGTCCCTGATGTATTTGCGGGCCAGGGCGGACATATATTCCCATGCGCTGTCCGGCCTGTTTGGGCAGTCATTACAGTTGCCCAGAAAGAAGCCCTCGCAGCCGCCTCCTTTTTTGCAGGAAAAATCCGGCGTTTCCCCATAGCTTGTCATGTGTGGGGTAAAGGTAACAGAGGTCAAAGAGTGAAGTCCTGTCTTGCCAAAGGGCATAATGGAGAAAAAAGGCCCATCCATCACCGTCAGCCCCAGATTTTGCAAGACTTCCGCAGCTTTACAAAGTATAATCTCACAAAGCTCATATTTGAGCCCAAAGGGCTCTGCATCCACCCCCTCCACCTTTTGGAGCACCTGATTTACAGAGGCATAGGAGGCATTCAGTACAAAGGGAGCGCTGTAGCATTCCTTTTTCCCATCCCGCAGGGCATAAATGGTAAAACGGTCCGCTTCTTTGACAATTCTCTGTATCTGCGTATTATAATAAATCCGCACACCCGGATATTGGGAAAGCTCCTCCAGGAAAAAATCCCGCAGAATATGGGCGTCATAGGTATACTCCTTCGTGAGAAAAGCGCCGTCACAGGTTCCCTCTCGAAAGAAACGTTCCACTGGAAGAGGCATACAGGGAATATCTGCATCCTTGCAGAATTTGCCAAATTCCCTGGCATCCGTCCAGGAAAAATGGGCCGAGGTGGCATAAACCTGTTCAAAATCAAAACGGATGCTGAAAGCATACTCTTCCACAAATCTCTTAAAATAGCCCGCTGATTTCAAGGCAGTGGACAGAGATCTGGGATAATGGTAACCCATATGCACCCTTGCCTGATTGATATAGGTAGCCCGTCTAAAGGGCCCACTGTCAATTTCCAGCACCTCCACACTCTGCCCTCTTTTGGCGCAGTATAAGGCCGCGTACAGCCCATAGAGTCCTGCGCCGATAATTAATTTGTCCGTCATGTTCCCGTTCCCTCATCCATGTTCTTTTTCCCGCACAGAAGCGCCGCAAAGGGCAGCGCCGCCATCACAGGGTATAGATAGCGAAGCTGTACCGCAGGCCCTAAAAAAAGCGTGATATAATACCCGGCAAACAATGCCAGGGGAATACACATTCCAAAACGCCTGTGAACCAGAAGGTATGCCCAAAGAAAAAGCAGCAGCCACAGCCAGGTGCCCGGTACAAACAAATATTTAATCAGAGGCAGCTGCAGATACCCGTTATCATCTGCCCAGCTTTCCAGCCTCTCATGAAGCCACTCCCATTTGGAGTCCTTGTAAATGCCCCTTCCTTCAAGTTCCTCCTCCACCCATCTGGTCTGTACATAGCCAAGGCCCTTCTCCCCAAAGCCCTGGTTGATGTCTGCGTGGCTTTCGTCAAAGGGAGAGAGATAGCCTGCGTTCAGGGCAAGCGCAGCATTGACAAAATCTCCGGGATACTGCACAAGCAGCCGAAGATAGGTCTCTGCAAATTCCAGGGTACGGTAGCGCACCACATAGGTGTTGGTATGGCTTTTCACAGGGTCCGAGATGGATGGGTTGTATGACAGATAACCCTGATCCAAAAGAAAGTCGTTGATTAACGCCTTATCCCCTTCTCCCATGGTATTGTCGTCCTCTGAAAGAGCTCCAACTCCCCCGTGATAAAGCATACACCGGGCAAGCTGCTGAATGGGCATGCTCAGCATCTCCCGCTTGTCCCCCTGCTGTGCTTTTACAGCCCCAAAAAGGGCGCTGAGGAGCAGATTCCCCAGAATAAAAGCAATTCCCAGACACAAAAGCAGCCGCCCCCAGAGCTTTCTTCTTTCCTTTCCAAACAAAAAAACAAGCGCTAAAACCGCCAGCAGTACCAGCATAGCATATTTCCCGTTATTTCGAAATAAAATCATGCCGATTGTGCCAAAAAAAAGCAAAAAATCTAATTTTCCGGGCAAAAGAACGTTTTCTCCCCGGCGCAGAATCAGGCACAGCGCCAAAACCTGCAGCACAAAAAAAGCGGAAAATACCGTATCCTTTGTGATGCTGACGCTCATATACATATGGAAGGGGAAAAAGACCCCGTACAAAAGGAGCAATATCCTAAGCCAAAGACGCACCCCGCACCGGGTAAGGGCAGCCATCCCAAAAGCAAAGGCAAAGGCCAAAAATAAAAGCTGTAAAAGGGAAAGCGCTGCGATGCCCGCATTTACCTCTCCAAACACTGCCTCCCCCAGGCGCATGGCTCCTTCAATCAAAAGCGTGTGGGCGATAGGATGGTGGTCGTTGTAGCTTCCCGAAACGATCTGCCCTGTCTGAATGGGCATATCGTAGGCGCAGATACCCGGATAATATGCCAGATACCCCGGCAGCCAGAAAAGCACCATAAGCACAAAGGATACCCCAAACACCTTTCCCGGGCTGCTGTGCCAGGCCTCTCCCCACTCCTCTCTGGCTTTTCCGGGACGAAACGCACTTTTGTACACCAAAAAGCAGATGCCCCCGCCAAAGACCGTGCCCCCCACAAGGCTTACCGCAGCAAGGCCCAAAAAGTAAGAGCCCGTCCAAAGAATGTTTCCTTGCTCTGCCAGCCTGTGAATGGCGCCGCATAAAAAGAAAAACCAAAAGCCGATGTTTATAAAAATAAGATAAGCAGCCGGCCTGGAAAGCATTTTTTTCCTGTCCATGAAAGTCCCTCCGCTCACTCAGGTGTTTTCCTGTTCTCGTGAATCCTGTTGAGCCTGTACTCGAAATCCTTTTTATCCTTTGCAGCCATAACCTCCAGTATCATTCCCGAAAAAAAGGACTGGATTCCGGCCAGCACCATAAAGCCGCATACAATCAGCGTGGGAAATCTGGGCACCAGTCCTGTGTCCAGGTATACGCCGATAATAGGCAGCATAAAAATCAGGGCAATCAGTATAAGAATCAGACCCAGCCCGCCAAAAAAACGGAGAGGCTTATAATTTTTATACAGCTGGAGCATCTTGCGAAGAACCTTAAGCCCATCGCTGTAGGTATTGAGCTTGGACACGCTGCCCTCAGGCCGGTCTCTGTACTCCACCACCACATTGTCCACCTGCATATTGTAATTCACCGCATGTATGGTCATCTCCGTCTCGATCTCAAAGCCCTTGGAAAAAACGGGGAAGGTTTTTACAAATTCATAGCTCAGCGCCCGGTAGCCCGTCATAATATCCTTGATATCTGAGCCAAACAGACCGTTGATCCCCATGCGCATGAGACTGTTTCCAAAATTGTGGAAGGGTCTTTTGTTCTCCGTGAAATAAGTGGAGGAGAGCCTGTCCCCCACCACCATGTCCGCGTTGCGGCAAAGCACCTTGTCCACCATCTCCCTGGCACAATCCAGAGGATAAGTATCATCTCCGTCAATCATCAGATAGCACTGGGCGTCAATCTCCCGAAACATCCTGCGAAGCACATTGCCCTTCCCCTGCTTGTATTCCCGGCGCACGATGGCGCCGGCCTGGGCGGCCAGTTCAGCCGTATCGTCTGTGGAGTTGTTGTCATACACATAAATCCGGGCCTCCGGCAGTGCTTCCTTTACATCCCCTATCACCTTAGATACCGTCTGCTCCTCGTTATAACAAGGGATCAATACCGCTACTTTATCCATGTGGAGTAAATCCTTTCTTTTCCATCCGTCTGTGAATTCTATTCTATCACGATTACTTCCATAGAGCCACTATTTTTATTTTCTCAGTTTTATTTTTCCAGTTGTATGATACAATAATTTCAGCAAGATAACGCCGTCATAAAATTAATCGCTTGGGGAGGCCTTTCTTTCTATGAAACGTCTGAAACTTTTTTGTGAAAAGCTGTCTTTGTTTTCCTGCCGCTTTGTGCGGCTGCTTGCCCTTGGTTTAACAGGACTTTTGTTTTTGGGTGCTTTTTTCTTCACCTGTTACAGTGAAAACATGGAAACCCAGCAGGTGCTGACCAAATGGGATAATCCTCTGTCCAGTCTGCTTGGTCTGGCTGTTTTGTCTGCCGCTGTTCTTGGCGTCTTAGGCGCCATCCGTCTTTTGCAGCGGTTATTCCCCGCTCTCAGGGCAGGCCGTCTTTTGCTTTTCCTGGTGATGGCCTGGTGCCTTTTTGTGGGAGCTGCGCTTATTTTGTTTGGAAGAACTGTTCCCGCGGCGGACTCTATGTCCGTCTACTCTGCGGCGGAGGCTCTTGCCGGAGGAGATACCTCCGTCATCCACCCCACCGATTCCTATCTCTCTTATTATCCCCAGCAGATCGGACTTGTTGCATTTTACGAATTATTGATCCGTTTTTGGAAGCTGCTCCCTTTTTCCCTTCCCGCCTATCACTTTATCAAATGTGTCAATGTACTGTTTTCCTGTGTGATTTTACTGTTTCAGTACAAAACCGTGCATCTGCTGTGGCAGAACGAAAGGACAGACTGTATTTATCTAACGCTGGCAGGAGGCTTTCTGCCCTTTTTGATGTACCCCTCCTTCGTCTATGGAGAGATCCCTTCCTTTGCAGCCGCCTCCATAGGCTTTTACTGTCTTGGCAGACTTTTTTTGGCGCTAAATACCGACACAGCTGCCAAAAACAAAGCGCCGGGCATCCAAAAGCCCCTGCTGTATCTATTCTCCGCCACAGTCTTTTTGAAGCTGGCGGTGATGCTTCGCAAAAATTCTTTGATCTTTATCATTGCCGCAGTGCTGGCCGCTTTTTTCCAATGGCTCAGGGAAAGAAAGCATTTGCTGCTTGTCTTTGCCCTTGTGTGCACTATCTGCAGCCTCAGTATCCTTCCTCTGGTACAGAAGGTCTATGAGGTCCGCGCCCACAGCACCTTAAAAAGCGGCGTACCGGCCATCTCCTATCTGGCTATGGGAATGCAGGAATCCTCCCGGGGGAATGGCTGGTACAACGGCTTTAATTTTAACACCTATCAGAGCACCGGCATGGATACCGAAGAAACAGCTGCCCTAAGCCGCGCTGCCATCGGCGAAAGGCTTCAATATTTTCAAGAGAATCCCAAAGCCTTCGCGGCATTTTATGCAGGCAAGCTGCTCTCCCAGTGGGCGGACGGTACCTATGCCTGCAGGCAGGCCACTCTGGCAACCTTCGGCGGCAGAAGCAGCTTCTTTGACTCTCTGTATGCAGGAGACGCCAGCTCCTATGTGATTGACTACTGCAATGCCTTCCAAAACCTTTTCTACCTGGGCGCTTTCCTGTTTTTTGTGTGGGATATCCGGAAAAACCGCAGAAAGGAGAACTCCCCTCTGGGACTCTTCCTTTATCTGGGGATCATTGCCGTGATAGGAGGCTTTTTATTTCACATAGCCTGGGAGGCCAATTCCCGGTATATTTTCCTTTATGCCATGCTGCTTTTACCCTATGCAGCAAGAGGCCTGTACCTTTTCGGCCGGTATATTTCCGGGCGCGTTCTCCGGTCCGAAAAAGGAAACGCCTGACAAAAGGCGGCAGCCCCTCCCCAGGAAGGTCTGCCGCCTTATTTTACGCTGTTTTTCCAATTTTTCTATTTTTCCAAGTCCACAGTCTCAAGCAGCTTTTGAATCTCCTCTACACTCAGCCACTGGGTGTTGCTGCCGGAGCTGTAGGAAAAGCCTTCCGGAACCTTTTTGCCGGTGGGCTTTGCTTTTCTGTGCTCACTCCACACCATCTGTGGATACACAATGAAATGCTTGTCGTATTCATAGGTGTTGGGCGCATCCTCCACCGTCACCATGATCTCATGAAGTTTTTCCCCTTCCCGGATGCCTACCTCCGGCATATTGCAGCCCGGCAGCATGGCCTGGGCAAGGTCTGTCACCTTAAAGGAAGGAATTTTGGAAATAAAGGTCTCCCCTCCCTTTGCCTCCTCCAGAGCCTTGATTACCAGCTCAACGCCCTGGCGCAGACTGATCCAGAAACGAGTCATGCGGTAATCCGTGATGGGCAGCTCCTTTCCTCCGTTTTTGATAATATTATGGAAGAAGGGAATCACAGAGCCCCGGCTTCCGGCTACATTGCCATAACGCACAATGGAAAAGCAGATATCCTTGCTTCCCGCGTAGGCGTTTGCCGCCACAAACAGCTTGTCGGACACCAGCTTGGTACCGCCGTAGAGATTCACCGGATTTACCGCCTTATCCGTAGAAAGCGCTACCACCTTTTTGATCCCACAGTCCAGCGCCGCATCTATCACATTCTGGGCGCCTCCTATATTGGTCTTGATAGCCTCGGCGGGATTGTACTCACAGGCAGGCACCTGCTTTAGGGCCGCCGCATGAATCACGTAATCCACTCCCTCGAAGGCACGCATCATTCTGTCCTTATCCCTCACATCACCGATAAAAAACCTCAGCTTGTCCGCATACTCCTTAAATTCATTCTGCATCATAAACTGCTTGAATTCGTCTCTGGAATAAATAATGATCTTTCTGGGGTAATAATGTTCCAGCACATATCTGGTAAAGGCCTTGCCAAAGCTTCCCGTTCCACCTGTGATCAGTATGGATTTATTGTTTAACATAGCTTCCTCTCTTTCTGCACGCAATCTGTCCCATGGACATTTTACGCCCGTCTCCTCCGCCGTCCCGGCAAGGGATTTTGATATATCATAACATAGGATGAGCCAAAAGGCAATTTCCAATACAGCTCAGCCATAAGAGGATAAACACTGGGCATGGGTGCTTTCACACAATGCACAGAGATTATCCTCTTTATTCAAAACTATGAATTTGACAGATTTACTATAATGTAATCCTCACATTCCATAATATATCCCGATTCCGGATATTCTGGCATATTTTTTTCCTGTTTCAACTGATTTGCCTCTTCAATGACCGTCAGATCAGTCTCACAATGAAAATTATCATGCCCATGCATCTTCATGAATTCTATCAGCTGCTGGCTGGTACCGTCAAATGCCGTAACTCCCCACTGTAGTATAGATATTATCGGGCTTTCCGCAAAAATATACCCACGTCCATTCCCCGCATGGTATTTTTCTTTCAAATGAGGGTCAAGCCAGTCCGTCAATGAGCTAATCCATCTGTATTCGGAAGAGGAAAAGCTCACATAAGCATCCTTGGAAATTTCATAAGGGACCTCATAACCGCCTGTGAAAACAACGGGCTTCGTTATGTCATAATTCTTCTTCAAATCATATGCAACTTGGTTCATCACTTCTTTTGCATCCTGATATTTCAATTCATCCAGATAAAACCAGCGATTCATATTCGCGCACTGATTAAACAATAAAATACCCAAGAACAAATAGCAGCATGGAAGAATCCATTTAGACATCTTATGTTCGTGCAATTCCATTAACAATAATAATATCCCAAATGCCCCTATCACTGGAACATACTGCGCAGAACGATATCGAGTCGCCAGCCCTTCTATGATACTCATAAAAACCGGAAGCATTATCAACACAGCACAACACAGCGGCAGCATAATATCTCTCTTTCTGAAGCCCTGGTATATGGAATAAATCGAAATAAAGGTCATAGAGACAACCAATACCGTGATCGGCAAATATACAATGGCATTAACATAATACTTTACAAAAAATCGCTTGATTACCATTGCAAGTTCACCCTCTGTAGTAAAAATATTGCCAAACAGACTGCGATACAACACATTATAATTATTCAATCTATCTAATTGATATGCCTGATTTAGAATTGTAAGAATCATCATACGCAGCGCAACGCTGATTACCACAATGAACAGCCCGTTTCCTATCCAAAGAAGCACTTTGGTTTGATACTTGGACATTTCATTCTTCTTTCCGTACAAAACACGAATCAGAAAGAAACACATGACAGCGCCCAAAACATACACCATTATAAAAGATTCATAGAATCCCAGCGCTACAGTCAGCAAAGCCGCCGACAGAAACCTTTGTTTTATTCTATAACTTCTTGACTCTTCCGTTTTCAAGCCATTTACTAAGCATATCAAGGCAAGTGCTGTTACACCATATCCCGTGCAAATTCCATTATGTAAATAAAACACATACACTTCACTGATTAGTGGGCAAGACAGGAAAAGAGCCGCCACGAACGCATAACTCCACAATGGCAATACCACCTTGGGCTCACA
>NZ_CEWDFQ010000023.1:0-16757 GCF_982438285.1 Acetatifactor sp.
GATCATAGACACTACCTTCATCCTCTGTATTCTTTCTATTCTCTATTTCTTCATCTTAGGTTTAAAAATGAGACTGGCCAGATAGCCAAAGATCAAAGCCGCAGAGGTACCCACCGCTCCGGCCTTCAATCCGCCTGCAAAAAGCCCCAGAAATCCCTGCTCTTCCACAGCCTCCCTTACCCCTTTCATCAAAATGTTCCCGAATCCCAAAAGGGGCACGCTGGCTCCTGCTCCGGCAAATTCCAAAAAAGGTTCATACCAGCCGAGGGCGCTTAAAACAGCTCCCGTCACCACCAAAAGCACCATGATCCTGCCGGGCATCATTTTGGTCTTTTCCATCAGAATCTGTACCAGCGCACAGATCAGGCCTCCTACCCAAAAAGCATTGATATAATCCATTGCGCATACTCCTTTTTACTCTATCAGGCTCAAAACATGCCTGCTATTTGGTATTAGTTTCTGCCGCTTTCCGCTTTTTATTCGGAAAAGGAAAAAAAGCCTGCGCATCTGTCCGATATCTCCCAGACAATATCCCGAAGGGATTTTCCGCTGCACTCAATGGTCAGTTCCGCATATTTTTCATAGAGAGGCGTCCTTTCTTCATACAAGTCCCAAAGGGTCTGTCCGGGAAGCAGGGTCACCCCGCGGGCGTTTAAGTCGCCCAGCCTCTCCTCCACCTCCTCATAGGGAAGCTTTAAATAAACCACCATGCCTCTTTTGGAAAGCTGTGTCATGGCCTCCTTTTCGTATACCACGCTCCCCCCCGTGGCAATTACGCTGTTTGTCACAGACAAAGAGGCATTTACATCATTTTCTATTTTCCAAAATCCCTGTACCCCATGCTCCTCAATCAGCTCATGGAGCAGCTTTCCGTATTTTTCCTGTATCACCAGATCCGAATCCACGAATCTGTATCCCATGCGTTTTGCCAGCACTACGCCTACAGTGCTTTTGCCCGCTCCCGGCATGCCGATCAACACCACATTGCTTTTTTCATTCACTCCGCTCATTTGTATTGCCCTTTCCGGTATGAAAATCGCCGCCAGACGGCGGCGATTCTGTTTAAGAAATGGCAGCGATTACTTCCACTTCACAAAGTACGTTTTTAGGCAGTGTCTTTACCGCCACACAGCTTCTTGCAGGCTTTTCGGTAAAGTATTCTGCATATACCTCATTAAATGCGGCAAAGTCATTCATATCTGCCAGAAAGCAGGTAGTCTTTACAACCTGCGTATAATCCGTCCCGGCAGCCAAAAGAAGCGCTCCAATATTTTTCATTACCAGCCGTGCCTGTGCCTTAATGTCTTCTCCCTCTATCTCTCCTGTGGCAGGATTAATAGGAATCTGCCCCGACGCATATAACATATTTCCCGCTATGATGCCCTGAGAGTAGGGGCCTATGGCTGCCGGAGCCTTATCTGTTGAAATTTTCTGCAGCATACTTTTACCTCTTTCCTTCTTATTGTCCATCCTTTCCGCCTATGCCTCTTCTTTGCTTCAGGCCTCTTCCTCCGGCTCGTCAAACTCTGCCGTCACATAAAAGCCCCTGGCATTCTGCACAATATCCGACACAACTCCCTCCCTGCTCTTTAACCGGTTTCGGAAAGGAATATTCGCCGACATGGCAAGAGACGGATCGATGGTATAATAATAATTGCTGGGAAGCACACCCTCGGTCACTGTGATCTTATCTCCTACCTTTAAAAGACCTGAGCGCTCCATCTTAAATTCCATTCTGCGCATGGTGTTCTCCTCCCTGTCCTGCAGTTCATTTTATCAAGAAACCTCATAGTTTGCAAGCCGTAATTCAAAGGCCAGAATTCCTCCCATCCCCATGGCGGCAGCCGTCCTAAGCCTGCTCCAGCACCAGTGCATGGGCAATTCCAGGCACACTTTTGCCCTCATTAAAGCTTGTCTTGCTTAACAGCGCCCCTGTGGGCATAAACAGTACCTTTTTCCAATTATTTTCCTCCAGCTGCTTTAAGATAAAGGCGGAGAGAGTCACTGCGCTGCAGCCACAGCCGCTTCCTCCCGCATGGGTATCCTGAGAAGCTGGGTCAAAAATTTCAATGCCGCAGTCCATGTGCACCTGTGAAATATCGTATCCCTTATCCCGCATCAGGTCAATCAGCACCCTCTGTCCCACGCTTCCCAGATCTCCCGTAATTATTTTATCGTAATCTTCTGGTTGACTATTATAGTCTATAAAATGCTGTTCCAGTGTGGAAGCCGCAGCCGGAGCCATACACGCTCCCATATTCATGGAATCCTTAAGCCCGTAGTCCACAATTTTCCCCACAGTGTTCCCCGTAATGACCGCTCTGTTTTTTTTCCCTCTCTCCCGCCCCAGGACAAAGGCGCCGCTTCCCGTCACGGTCCAGGAGGCCGAAAGGGGTCTTTGGTTTCCGTATTCCAGGGGATAACGGAACTCCTTTTCCGCGCTGGCAAAATGACTGGAGGTGACGCAGATTACCTTATCCGCAAAGCCGCCCGCTATGCTCATAGCTCCCAAGGCCAGCGACTCTCCACAGGTGGAGCACGCCCCGTAAACTCCAAAGAGCGGTATCTGATAGCTGGAGATGCCAAAGGAGGTTGCTATGGATTGACCAAGCAGGTCACCTGCAAAAATAAAGGAAATATCCTCTGGTTTTACCCCGGCCTTTCCCATAGCCATATATACTGCGTCCTTCTGCAGGCTGCTTTCCGCTTCCTCCCAGGTCTTGCAGCCAAACAGATCATCCTCTCCTACCATGTCAAACAAAAGACCAAGGGGGCCTTCCCCTTCCTTTTTGCCCACGATGCTGGCGCTGTCCCAAATGTAAACCGGCGCTTCCAGCCGGATGCTTGCTTTTCCCATCTTCTGATCCATGCACGATAACTCCTTCCTGTCCGCTTTGGCCGTCTCACCTGCGCCTGCGGTTCCAAGTTTTTATTATCATGCCCCTGGTGGAAGCGGTTTATTCGATCTTCTATTCCCTTTTCTATTCCGAGCCCTCGCTCTGGGAGGGTGCCTGAGCTGCCGTCACATAGCTGCTCACCACATAGAGGACTCCGCCATTATACTCCACCCTGGACCACCCGGAATCCTGGCTGCAGCCTGTGCGGTGGACTACTTCCCCGTTGCTTACCTGGCAGCTTACTGTGCTGTCCCCCTGGGAGGTGCTGGGCTCTGTCCGCAGATTCACGTATTCCTTGGGCGTAATATAATCGTCACAGTCCGTAAAGATAATCACTCTGCCGTCCTGGGTGGTGATACGGTTGGGATCAGAGGGCGCCACAGGTGTTTTATAGTCCAGGTCTGTGGTCAGAAAGCTGGTCACTGCATAGACCGTCTGTCCGTTGTATACAAGACGGGACCACCCCGTGCTCTCGTTGACTCCCGTCCTTTCCGCCGTCTCACCGTTTTTTAACTGTCCTGCGATATTTCCATCGTCCCCGGTATCCGGCTCCGTGCGCAGATTGGTCACGTCCTTGGCAGTCACGTTCTCAGATACCTGGGTAAAGCTCATGACCTTTCCGCCTTCCAGGCTCTCAGAACCCTGGGAGGCCTGAGCAGACTGGGACTCCTGAGACTGGGCAGGCTTCTGTGCGCCGGATGCCTCCGGGACAGATTCCTGGGTGCCGGACGGCTCCTGGGCGGATGCCTGGCTTTCCAGGCTTCCTCCCTCTCCGGAATCCTCAGCCGTCTCCTCATAAGCTGTCTCTGGCTGCGTCTCCTGCGCAGCCTCCCGTGTATCACCCTCTGTTTCCTGGACAAGGGATTCTTCTGCAGAAGTTACAGCTTCCGAGGAAGGCTCTCTGGAGCCTCCTCCCGATAGATTTCTGCTGGTAAGAATCCACAAAGGGATACAGATTAATATGGCCAGCGCAAGCAATCCCACAAAAAGGAATATCTTTTTGGAATTCAGGTGTATGTTTTCCTCCAGCCCAAGCTCCTCTTCCTCTTCCCTTTCCTCATCCAGCTCCCACTGCGCATCGGACTCCCATTCCACATCGGATTCCGAAGCTCTCTGCTCCCTCTGTTCCTTGTCTCTTTCACCCTTCATCTGAAATAACCTCCAATTTCACAGTCTTTTCACTGCTTTTCACCTGGCTGTTCTTATGGCCTTATGCCTCATATTTTTCACTCTGGGCGCGGATCAGCTCCGCATCCTCAAAGTAATTGATGCGCATGGCGCTCTTTACCTCAGAAAGGGTCTGGGCCGCCGTCTCTCTGGCTGCGTCGCTTCCCTTTTTCAAAATTTCATATACCGCCGGAATATCCTTTTCCAGCTCTTTTCTTTTCTCCCTGATAGGCTCTAAGGTCTCCTGCATTACATTGTTTAAGAATTTTTTCACCTTCACGTCTCCCAGGCCGCCCCGTTTATAATGAGCCTTCAGCTCATCCAGATCGGTATATTCCGGCAGATAACGCTCAAAATGCTCCTTTCTGCAGAAGGCGTCCAAATATGTGAATACCGTATTTCCCTCCAGATGCCCCGGATCGCTTACCTGCAGGTGCAGGGGGTCCGTATACATACTCATAATTTTCGTGCGGACCTCATCGGCACTATCCGCCAGATAAATGCAGTTGCCTAAAGACTTGCTCATTTTGGCCTTCCCATCAATGCCGGGCAGCCGCTGGCAGGCTTCATTTTCCGGAAGCAGAGCCGAAGGCTCCACCAGCACCGGCGCATACACCGTATTGAATTTGTGGACGATCTCCCTGGTCTGCTCAATCATGGGAAGCTGATCTCCGCCCACGGGCACCGTAGTGGCCTTAAAGGCTGTGATGTCCGCAGCCTGACTGATGGGATAGGTGAAAAAGCCCACCGGAATACTGGCCTCAAAATTGCGCATTTGAATCTCACTCTTTACGGTTGGATTGCGCTGCAGCCTGGCCACTGTCACCAGATCCATGTAGTAAAAGGTCAGCTCACAGAGCTCAGAAATCTGAGACTGGATCAGCAAAGTGGTTTTTCGTGGGTCTAACCCGCAGGACAAATAGTCCAGCGCAACCTCTATGATATTCTGGCGTACCTTCTCAGGATTTTCTATATTGTCGGTCAGCGCCTGCGCGTCCGCAATCATAATAAACACCTTCTTATACTCCCCTGAATTCTGCAGCTCCACACGTCTGCGCAGAGAGCCCACATAATGGCCCACATGCAGTCTTCCCGTGGGTCTGTCCCCTGTCAAAATAATCTTGTCCATACTTAAACTCCATTCCTGCGCACCGGGCGCAATGCTTTCGTAACCCTTATCATACCATTTTTTTCACTAATGGCAAATAGTAAAGGTGTATTTTTCCACAAAAAAGGTTAAAATATAAGAAAACTAAGATAGAAAAACATTTCTGGAATCAATCAACCAAGGAGGCGCTATGCGAAAAATCATTCCTTTCAACGACAATTGGAGCTTTACAAAGGACGCCGACCCAGAAAATGCCCATTGGGAAGCGGTGACGCTGCCCCACACCTGGAACAATGTGGACGGCATGGACGGCAGAGGCGATTACTACAGAGGAAAATGCTGGTATGCCAAAACCCTGGAAACCCCAAGGCTTCCAGAGGGCTATCGGCTCTGCCTGGAAATCCTGGCCCTTTCTTTGTGCGGCAGGGTATTTGTAAACGGCAGGGAAGCCGCATGCCACGAGGGAGGATTTTCCTCCTTTGTAGTAGATATTACGGACTATCTTAAGCCTCATGGCGCAAATGAGCTTTTGATTTTGGCGGACAACGAAAACCACAGCCACATCTACCCCCAGATGGCGGACTTCACCTTTTACGGAGGGCTCTACCGGGGTGTACGGCTTTTGCTGCTTCCTCCCGTGCATTTCGAAGCCTCCTTCTATGGTGCATCCGGACTTGCCGTCACCTGTGAAACCTCCTTCGAGGCCCCTTTGGAAGCCTGGGTAAAGGCGCCGGGCAGAGCAGGCCTGCAGAATACCCCCGACGGCCAGAAGAGCACTGAGATTCCCCAGGGCAGCGCAATGCTTCATTTAAACAGCTGGGTGACGGACCCCAGCGAGGACTACACTGTCCGCTATCTGATTCTGGACAGGGAAGGAAAAGCCGTATCGGAGATTTTTCGCCCCTCCCTTGCCCCCAAGGCGGACGTGCTGCTTCCAGACGCCCATCTGTGGCAGGGCGTGGAGGACCCCTATCTCTACCGCTGCATCGCTTCTTTGGTATACCGCAATGAAACTGTGGATCAGGTGGAAACTGCCTTTGGCATCCGCTCCTTCTATGTGGACCCAGAGAAAGGCTTTTTCTTAAACGGAAGGCCCATGATGCTGCGAGGCGTGGCCAGACATCAGGATCGCCTCTACCAGGGATGGGCCCTCACAAGGAAGGAGCATTACGAGGACGCCGCGCTGATCAAAGAGATCGGCGCCAACACCGTGCGTCTTGCCCACTACCAGCACAGCCAGGATTTCTATGACGCCTGCGATGAATACGGCTTTATCGTCTGGGCGGAGATTCCCTATATCAGCGCCCAGAGCGACGACCCTTCGGCCCACGAAAACTGCCGCCTGCAGATGAAGGAGCTGATCTACCAGAATTACAACCATCCCAGCATCTGCTTCTGGGGACTTTCCAATGAGATCACCATCGCCGGAGAAAAGCCTGAACTTGTGGAAAACCACAGAGATCTGAACAGACTGGTAAAAAGCATCGATCCCAGCCGCCTTACCACCATGGCCCACGTGAGCATGCTCCCTCTGGACAGCCCTCTTCACGGCATCACGGACCTGGAGAGCTATAACCACTATTTTGGATGGTACGGCGGCACCTACGACAACAACGAGGCATGGCTGGACCGGTTTCACCAGATACACCCCTACATCTGCCTTGGCCTCTCGGAGTACGGTGCAGAGGGCATTATCACCTATCAGCCAGACGCCCCCAAATGCCGGGACTACTCTGAGGCCTATCAGGCCCTTTATCATGAGCACATGGCAAAGATTCTCATGGAGCGTCCCTATCTTTGGTCCACTCACGTATGGAATATGTTTGATTTCGGCTGCGCCGCTCGAAATGAGGGCGGCACCGCCGGGAGAAACAATAAGGGCCTTGTAACCATTGACCGGAAAATCAAAAAGGAAGCCTTTTACGTCTACAAGGCTTATTGGAGCAGGGAACCCTTTGTATACCTGTGCGGCAGGCGCTATGCAAGACGGGCTTTTGATACTGCTGCCATAAAGGTATATTCCAACTGCCCCCAGGTGACCTTGTATGTAAACGGCAAACCCTTCTCCACCCAGTACGGAGATAAAATTTTCCTGTTTGAAAACGTGCCTCTCTCCCAGGGCTTCACTTTTTTAACTGCTTCGGCCTCCTTGGATGGCAAAACTGTAAATGACAGCATGACCCTGGAAAAAACAGACAAGAAACCGGATATCTATACCCTTCCCCTGGAGGAGGACGACCTGGACGGAGCAGTGAACTGGTTTGAACAGGTGGAAACCGTAGCAAGCGACGCCCCCACAGAATTTTCTGACGAGCATTTCAGCATTTACGACAAGATAAAAGACATCCTCCAAAACGAAGATGCCTTTCAAATCCTGTCTGGTTCCATGTATGCCATGACCGGCATGAAGCTGAAAAAATCCATGCTGGGCATGATGGGGGAAAAAACGCTAAAGGAGCTCTCCTCCATGATGACAGGCATGGGAGATCCTGAAAAAAAGGTTCCCAAAAACGCCATGGAAATCATCAATGCTGAACTTGGAAAAATTTCCAAAAAATAGGGTGCAGTCTTTATCTGTCCCCAAACAGCCGTCCAACCAGCACAATGCACTCATGGGCAAAAAGCGGACAGGCGGCCAGCAGGCCAAGGTACAGCCACTCCCGCCCCGTCAGGTGAGAGGTGCCGAAAGCGCTGATAAAAAAAGGCACCTCCGTCACCGCAAACTGCAGCACAAAGCCAATGGCACAGGCAGCGATCATCAGCTTGTTTTCCCAATGCTTCATGGTAAAGACGGATCGTTTTGTATCCCGCATGCCCACTGCGTGGAAAAGCTGTGACATTCCAAGCACCGTGAACGCATAGGTCTGGGATTTTGCAAGCACCCCTTTCTGGCTTAAGACCGCCCCCAGATTTTCTATATTGACAGGCAGTCCCCCGGATTTTAAAAGAGCCCCAGGCAGCAGAAAGAAAGCTGTCAGGCTGATGCCTGCAATCAGAATGCCGTAAAAGCAGGTACAGGCAAGCCCCCCTCTGGAAAAAAGACTCTCATCCGCTTTTCTGGGGGGATTTTTCATTAAGCTTTTTCCATCGTTTTTATCCACTCCCAGAGCAAGAGCGGGCAGAGAATCCGTAATCAGATTGATCCAGAGAATGTGGCTTGACTTTAAGGGAGAGGCCATCCCTAAAAGCACCGCCACAAACATGGTCATCAGCTCTCCCAAATTGGAGGAGAGCAGAAAAATCACCGACTTTCTGATGTTTTCATAAACACCCCTTCCCTCTTCGATAGCTTTTTCTATGGTAGCGAAATTGTCATCCACAAGAATCATATCCGAGGCCTGCTTTGCCACGTCCGTCCCCATCTTTCCCATTGCGATGCCGATATCCGCCGCCTTTAAAGAAGGCGCATCATTGACTCCGTCTCCGGTCATGGCCACGATCTGACCTTTTTTCTGAAAGCCCTTTACAATTCTCACCTTCTGGGCGGGGGAAACCCGGGCAAAAACCCTGGTGTCATCCAGACGCTCCAAAAACGCTTCCTCCTTCGTCCGCTCCAGCTGTTCCCCCGTCATACACTGCTCCATGCGGCTTACAATACCAAGCTGCTTACCGATGGCAAAGGCAGTATCCACATGATCTCCGGTGATCATCACCGTAGATACCCCGGCCTCCACAAAGGTGCTTACCGCCTCCGCCGCTTCCGGTCTGGCCGGGTCCTTCATGCCCGCTGCTCCCAGAAAGGTCAGTCCCTCCTCCTGCAGAAGGGGACGGCCTGAGACCGTCTTGGGAAGTCTCATGGCCACCGCCAATGTCCTCAGGGCGCCAAGGGACATCTCTTCCACTGCTTTCAGAATCCTTTGGCGGTGAAGCTGCGTCAGCCGCTCCCGCTTTCCGCCGATCCAGATTTCGGTGCACTTTTTCAATACCTCATCGGGGGCGCCCTTGGTATAGCAGATAAAAGAAGAGCCCTTCCTGTGGCAGGTGGTCATCATTTTCCGGTCTGAGTCGAAGGCCAGCTCCCCAAAACGGGGAAAGCGCCGCTCCAAGGTTTCTTTTTCCACCCCCAGCTTTTCACACACATCTAAAAGAGCCAGCTCCGTGGGATCGCCCATGCGGTTTTCTCCCTCTATGGAAGCGTCGTTGCAAAGTACCATCCCATACAAAAAATCCTCCGGAAAATTCCCGTGAAATTCCTCCACATCCGCCAGTGTGTTGTCCGCATAGCACTTTTCCACAGTCATCCGATTCTGGGTCAGTGTCCCCGTCTTATCGGAGCAGACCACGCTGACGGCCCCCAGAGTCTCAACTGACGGCAGTCTTCTTACTATGGTGTTTACCTTCACCATCCTGGTGACGCTTAAGGCCAGACAGATGGTCACCACAGCAGGCAGTCCCTCCGGCACGGCCGCAACCGCCAGGGAAATTGCGGTAATCAGCATTTCCAGTATATTCCTGTGCTGCACCACCGCAATGGCAAAAAGCGCCCCGCACAAAAGCAGGGAAAGGATGCTCAAAAGCTTTCCCAGCTCTCCCAGCCTCTTTTGAAGAGGCGTTAACTCCTCCTTTGCCTCGGTGATCATGGCTGCAATCTGTCCCAGCTCCGTGTCCATTCCCACAGCCGTGACAATCCCCTCTCCTCTTCCATAAGTGACAATGGTGGACATATAGGCCATATTGTGCCTGTCTCCCAGGGGAATGACCTTTCCCTGGGCCGCTGTAAAGCCTGCATCCTTTTCCATGGGAAGGGATTCTCCGGTCAGCGCAGACTCCTCAATCTTTAATTGATTGGTTTGAATCAGCCTTAAGTCTGCAGGAACCTGGCATCCCGCCTCCAGACATACCAGATCACCCGTTACCAGCTCAGCCGCAGGAATCTCTTTGTGCCTGCCGTCGCGGATCACCTGTGCCCTTGGGCTGGTAAGCTTTTTTAAGGATTCCAGGGCCTTTCTGGCCTTTCCCTCCTGTACCACACCCACAAAGGCATTCATGCAGACTACAACGGCAATGATTGCGGCATCGCTTACCTCCCCAAGAAAAAGGGACACCACAGCGGCCGCAATAAGCACATAGATCAATGGATCATTCAGCTGCTCCACAAAGCTCTCCACCACTGTTTTTTTCCGGGGAGACTTCATCTCATTCCTTCCGTTTTTTAAAAGCCGCCTTCCGGCCTCCTCCCAGGAAAGGCCCCTCCTGCCGTCGCTGCGGCATCTGCTTACAGTTTCCTGCACACTACACTGTTCAAACACGGTAATCCCTCCTAATGCTTGTTTGCAATGTAGTTTATGCCTGTATTTTGCAAAGTATGTCCCTTTCCGGGCAGTTTACGCTTCCTCCTCTATGCTTCCGCCCCGATCTGATTGCCGGTATAAAGCTGATAGTATTTTCCCTTCTGGGCCAGCAGCTCCTCATGAGTGCCCCGCTCAATAATCCGGCCCTGCTCCAAAACCATGATGCAGTCGCTGTTTCGCACCGTGGAAAGTCTGTGGGCGATCACAAAGGTGGTTCTGCCGCTCATCAGCTTATCCATACCGTCCTGGACAATCTTTTCGGTGCGGGTGTCAATGGAGCTGGTGGCCTCATCCAAAATAAGTACGGGCGGATCCGCCACCGCAGCTCTGGCAATGGCAAGGAGCTGGCGCTGTCCCTGACTTAGGTTTGCCCCGTCTCCCGTAAGCACTGTCTGGTATCCATCGGGAAGCTGGCGGATAAAGCCGTCCGCATTTGCCAGTCCTGCCGCGGCAATCACCTCCTCATCAGAGGCCTCCAGCCTTCCAAAGCGTATGTTTTCCATCACCGTATCTGTAAACAAATGGGTGTCCTGGAGCACGATTCCCAGAGAACGGCGCAGATCTCCCTTCTTTATCTTATTGATATTAATACCGTCGTACCGTATTTTCCCGTCCTGTATATCATAAAACCTGTTGATGAGATTGGTAATCGTAGTCTTTCCCGCACCGGTAGAACCCACAAAGGCAATTTTCTGCCCCGGTTTCGCATAGAGCTTAATGTTATGCAGCACCACCTTGTCATCACTGTAGCCGAAATCCACGTCGTTAAATACCACATCCCCCTTAAGCTCCACATAATCCACACTGCCGTCGGACCGATGAATGTGCTTCCAGGCCCACATGCCGGTTCTCTCCGGGCATTCCGTGATAACACCGTCCACCCTTTTTGCACATACCAGGGTCACATAGCCCTCATCGGTTTCCTGTTTTTCATCAAACAGATCGAAAACCCGTTTTGCGCCGGCCTGTGCCATGATAATACTGTTCAGCTGCATGCTCACCTGATTGATCGGCATGTTAAAGCTCTTGTTAAAGGTCAGGAAGCTTGCCAGGCCGCCCAGGGTCAGGCCCCCGAAGCCGCTTAAGGCCATAGCCCCGCCCACAATGGCGCAGACCACATAGCTCATATTTCCCAGCTGGGAATTGATAGGGCCCATCAGGTTTGCAAACTTGTTTGCATTGTAGGCGCTGTCAAAGAGCCGGTTGTTCAGATCCCTAAAGCCCTCCAGGCTCTTCTCCTCATGGCAGAATACCTTCACCACCTTCTGCCCTTCCATCATCTCCTCAATATAACCGTTCACCTTACCAATGTCCGTCTGCTGCTTTACAAAATATCTGCCGCTTAAGCCGCTGACCTTTCTGGAGGTGACAAGCATGATCCCCACCATCAGAAGCGTCACCAGGGTAAGCACAACATTCAGGGAAATCATGCTGATGAAAACGCTGACCACAGTAACCGCGCTGGAAATGATCTGGGGGATGCTCTGGCTGATCATCTGGCGCAGTGTATCAATGTCGTTTGTGTAAATGGACATAATATCCCCATGGGCATGGGTGTCAAAATATTTTATGGGCAGCTTTTCCATGTGGGCGAACAGATCGTTACGCAGATTTCTCAAGGTTCCCTGAGTCACATTCACCATAATCCTGGAATAGGCGAAGGTGCACAAAACACCTGCCAGGTAAAAGCAGCCCACCCGGAAAATGGCGTGAAGCAGATTGGTAAAATCCGGATTTGTCTGGCTCAGCATGGGGAGAATATAATCATCGATCAAGGTCTGGAGAAATAAGGTTCCCTGCACATTTGCCAGCACACTTGCAATGATAAAAATAACCACCAGCACCAGGGCAATCCCATAATCCTTCATGATATATTTCATCAATCGAAAAAACACCGCGCCGGGATTTTTGATGGCTTCTCCACCCCGCATCCGGTTTCCCATGGGTCCTCTCACCACTTTTGCCTGTGTCATGCCTCATCACCTCCATTCTCGTCAAAGTCTCCGCTTCCGCTGGTCTGTGCCTCATATACCTCTTTGTAGATCGTGTTGGAGGCCAGAAGCGTTTCATGGGTTCCGATGGCGTCCACCTGGCCATTGTTCATCACAATGATACGGTCCGCGTTCTGCACGCTGGAAATGCGCTGTGCAATAATCAGCTTTGTGGTGTACGGTATCTGCGTGGCAAAGGCCTTTCTGATTCTGCTGTCCGTGGCGGTATCCACCGCGCTGGTGCTGTCGTCCAGAATCAGAATCTTGGGCTTTTTCAAAAGCGCTCTGGCAATGCAGAGCCGCTGCTTTTGTCCCCCGGATACATTGCTTCCCCCCTGTTCAATATAAGTGTTGTACCCATCTGGAAGCTTTTCAATAAACTCGTCCGCGCAGGCCAGGCGGCAGGCCTGCCTGCATTCCTCCTCTGTGGCGTTCTCATCGCCCCAGCGCAGATTCTCCAGTATGGTTCCCCGAAAAAGCACATTCTTCTGGAGCACCACCGCAACCTCATTGCGAAGGGTCTCCAGATCATAGCTTCTCACATCCTTGCCGCCCACATAGACCGCGCCCTCAGACACATCATAGAGGCGGCTGATCAGATTCACAAGACTGGTCTTTGAGCTTCCCGTTCCGCCCAAAATACCTATGGTCTCACCGGATTTGATCTCAAAGCTCACATGACTCAGCACGGGACTTTCACTTGCCTGGTTATAACGGAAGGTTACATCCTCAAACCGGATGCTGCCGTCTGGCACATCGAAATCCGGATGCTCCGGATTGGTCAGATCCGCCTTTTCCTCCAATACCTGGCAGATTCTCCTGGCACTGGCCATACTCATAGTAATCATTGCAAATACCATGGACAGCATCATCAGGCTCATAAGAATATTCATACAGTAGGAAAGCAGACTCATCAGGCTGCCCGTACTCAGGCTGCTTCCCACGATCATTTTTGCGCCCAGCCAGCTGATCAGCAAAATACAGGAATACACTGTAAACTGCATCAAAGGCGCGTTGCAGGTAAGAATGCTCTCTGCCCTTTTGAACATTCTGTAAATATTTCCGCTGGCTTTGTGGAATTTCTCAATTTCATACTCCTCTCTCACATAAGCCTTCACCACCCGCTGGGCGGAAACATTTTCCTGTACGCTGGCATTCATGTCATCATACTTTTGAAAAGCTTCCGTAAAATATTTCATGGCAAAACGCATGATCAGAAGGAGAAATACCCCCAGAAAAACCACTGCTGCCAGATAGATGGAAGCAATTCTTGCATTGATGAAAAAAGCCATGGCCATGGCGCAGATCATGCTGGAGGGAGCCCTGAAGCACATGCGCAGAAGCATCTGATAGGCATTCTGAAGGTTTGTCACATCCGTGGTCATACGGGTGACCAGACCCGCTGTGGAGTATTTGTCTATATTGGAGAAGGCAAAAGTCTGAATGTTGGCGTACATTGCCTCCCTCAGATTCCTAGCAAAGCCTGCGGAGGCCCTTGCCCCATACTTTCCTCCCATGATTCCGGCAAAAAGACCCACGGCTGCCGCTGCCGCCATCACGCCGCCCACCTGATAAATGTGCCGCATGTTGCCCGCTTCCACACCGTCATCTATGATAGAGGCCATCAAAAGAGGGATTACCGTTTCCATGAGCACCTCAAGCACCATAAACAGGGGGGTTTTGATGGAATCAGCCTTAAATTCCTTGATCTGCTTTCCTAATGTCTTTATCATATCGCTGCTCTCCTGCGAAAAAAATTAGGCAGCCAACTTTTGTTAGCTACCTAACATTATAAATGAGAGATTACTGTGATTGCAAGAAGAAATGTATCCGCTTTATGTGAGAAATGCAGCCGCCCACAAAATCAGGCCCAGAGCCCAGCTGGTAAAGACGCCGTACAAAATCACCGGTCCCGCAATGGTAAATATCTTCGAGCCTATGCCGTATACCTGTCCTTCCTTTTGAAACTCTATGGCAGGAGCCGCAACGGAGTTGGCAAAACCCGTAATAGGCACCAGTGCTCCCGCTCCGCCCCATTTTACAATGCCGGGATAGATGTTAAACCCCGTCAGGAGAACGGAAATCAAAATCAGGATCAGGGAACACCAGCTTCCGGCGGTCTGCTTGTCAAGGCCCATACCCGCCGCAAAATTCAAAATAGCCTGCCCCAATGTACAGATGATTCCTCCAGTGATAAATGCCTTCAGCATCTGCAGCCACAAATTGTGGGTGGGTGTCACTTCCTTTACATATTTTTCATACTGCTGTTTCTTTTCTTCTTCCTTCTGTTCCATCTGCTCTGCATACCTTTCCGGCGTCCGTGCGCCAATGTGTAGTTAAACTGCACAGGGCGGGCAAAAGAACACGCACGCGCGCCTTTTGTCCGCCCATGGCAGAATTAGTATCTGCACTTTCTCTGAAATTATGCAAAGCAGCAAAATTTATCTGAGCTTAAACGCCATAACAAGATCGTTCATATTGGTGGCCTGGGCAGACAGCTCTTCACTGGTAGCTGAGGTTTCCTCCGCCGTTGCGGAGTTGTTCTGTACCACAGAGGATATCTGGTCGATGCCCTGCTCGATCTGTTCCATGGCTTCCGCCTGGGTATTGGAATTTTCCATGGACTTTTGAGATTCCTGTGCAAGAACTTCCATACCGTCCACAACCTTCATCAGAGACTGATAGGTTCTCTCCGTAATCTGGTTGCCTCTCTCGATTTCCTGCAGGGAGGTTTCTATCAGCTGTCTGGTATGTACCGCCGACTGCGCACTGTCATCCGCCAGCTTGCGGATCTGATCTGCCACCACGGCAAAGCCTCTGCCGGCTTCTCCCGCCCTTGCCGCCTCAATAGCCGCATTTAAGGACAGAAGGTTGGTCTGAGATGCAATATCCTCGATCTCCTCAATAATATCGCTGATCTGTTTGGAGGTTTCGTTGATGCGCTGCATGGCCTGGGTCAGATCCTTCATCTCATTTCCGCTGGTCACGGCCTGCTGCTCATATTCCTTAGCCTGCTTATAGGAATCGTTCAAGGATTTTGCGCTCTCCTCCACAATGCTGGTAACGTTGGTGATGGTAGCCTGCAGCTCCTCAATGGCGCCTGCCTGATCTGTTGCCCCCTCTGCAAGCCCCTGGGCTGTCTCCGCCATCTGGTTGGCCCCCAGCGTCACCTGCTCCACCGCGTCAATAATGTTTTTCAGCGTATCACTCAGCCTGCTATTTAACTTCTCCATAGACATTACAAGCCCATGGAAGTCTCCCACATAGTGGTCCGCCTTCTGGGTCGTAACCGTAAAATTGCCCTGGGACATTTCGCCCAGCAGGTGATCTGCATCCTGAATTACAGTCTGCAGATTTGTAACCAGAGAGCCTGTGGCATCTGCAAGCACCTTGGTTTCATCCTCTGTGTTAATCTCCGGAACTGGCGAATGAAGGTCTCCCTCCGCCAGCAGTCTCAAACGCTCTGAACACAGGCCAATAGGGGTTCCGATCGCTTTTCCGATCCTTCTTGCTGTATTCATGCCCACCACAATGGCGATGACTGAAACAACCGCTGCAATCAGGATACATACAATGGTAGAGCCCATAAAATCCATAATAGGCGCATTTAAAGCCACGCTCCAGCCGTCAGTGTCAGGAATGGGCGCATAGGCCAGAATCTTTATGCTTCCCCCATAGGTGTAAATACCATATCCCGTTTCTCCCTGGGTCATTTTCGTCTCCAGATTGGCAATGGCCCTTAAGGAAGAGTCAGTCTTCGCCATCTCAATGGTGTTTTCCTGGGCCTCGGCGATGCTTTCATCCGTGTGGGCAATGGTTACCCCCGAGGAGCTTAACATATAGCAGCCCGCATTTTCACTTACCTTTATGGAATCCGCTATGTCGTTTAAAAGATTGGGGTCCGGCAGAAGAAATACCACACCCGCCACTTCTGAATTAACCAGTCCGTCCTTCCACACAGGCGCCGATATGATAATGCTCAGCACGCCGTCCGTCTTTGCAAAAACCGGATCGGAAACCACTACCTCACCCTGCATGGAACGCTGGAAATAATCCCTGTCCGAGTAATCGGTGCCGTCGTACTCACAAATGCCGTCGGCACTGATAAATTTCCCCCTGGTCATGCCGTAGGCCTCCACTCTATGATTGATAATCGCCTGCTTTTCCTCCGGACTTACACTTTCATCAGAAAGGCTTTCCAGCATGCCCAGCTCCTCCACCACCCGCACCGTGGTCTGAAGGTCCTTGGAAACACGGTCTGCCGTAATCTGCGCCATGACTACCATTTCATCCTCCAGGGTGG
>NZ_CEWDFQ010000024.1:0-16536 GCF_982438285.1 Acetatifactor sp.
CCCTGAATCCCCACTAACAGCCGTCCTTTGTCCGGAAAGGCTCTGCACATGGCCAGGGTATGGGGGTATTCCGTTCCAAAGCAGTGTACCACATCCGGCCCAAAATCCGCCGTAATTTTCTCCATAAGCCGCTCTATGCGAGGATCATACTGCTCAGGCCGGGCGGTATCCTCATAAAAGCCATAACAATGAAGGGCGCCTTCTCCCACCTGAAGAACCCTGGAAAACACAGTCTCCCTATCCTCTATCAGGCCGTCCCTCAAAGAGACCGGAAAAGCCGCCGCCAGCACAATGCCGTTCTCTTTCTGCCTTTTGAGCACCTGGCCCATCAGCCCATCCAGCCATCCTTCCTTATTTGTGGACTCCTGCCCAAGGCGCCTGGCCGCAGCAGGCGGCATGAAATTACAAAGCCACAATATCCTCACAGTACATCCTCCTAGTTAAAAATCCAGTTCAAGTACGGCAGAAGCCTCACATCCACATCATACATTTTATACAGCAGAACCACGAAATATCCTGCAAAGGCCCCGATGACGCCCACATAGCATAAAGTGCGAAACCATCCCCGCCTGAGATCACGCAGAAGCCTGGGAAGCAAAAAGGTCTGGGACACAATCATATAGTATCCCACCCTTGACACCTCCGGGATAAAGGAACCACAGCAATATACCACAAGCCCCGCCAGATTTAAAAAGAAATAAAATCGGTTCATCAAATCCTCTTTCAGGCTTCTTTTGTAGCAGATCAGGCACAGAACAAGCACCGCTACGCATTTTGCAATGTTCACATAGGATAATTCCCCGTTGTCAAAAGCAGAATTTTCGTAATAGGGATAAAAACGAAAAATAATCTCCCGGTAAAAATTCTGGCCGAACACCAGGCTTAACAGCAGAAGGGCTCCCGCTCCATAATGCCATTTTTTCAATTTGGCCTGGGCTAAAAGCCTGGCCGCCAGATACACAGGTATCACAAGCAGTATGGACTTATGAAAAGCAGCCCCCGCCGCAATCCACAAAATAAACTTTCCGTACTCGCCCCGAAGCACATATTTCATGGCATACAAAGCCACCGCCAAAGCCAGATAATACCGCACAGAATTGAGACTGTTGAAATAGTAGCCTCCCGTCAGCAAAAGAAACAGGGAAAAGGCATAATCCGTTCCCTGATCATGAAGGGCCTTTACAAAAAAGAATACCGTCACCAGGGAAAACAGACCGAAAATGGGAAGATACCGATCATAGCCAAACAGATTCTGCATCCAGTCCACAACCAGGTTAAAGCCGATTTCTGAGGACACATGTCTGCCCTGTGCGATCAGCTTAAAATTGTCCCGATAGACCCAGTAATCGTTTCCCACTGCAATTCTGCAGGCAGATACCCCTGCCAGCAGGCAGTATACCGCCGTTTCCGCAACCAGATTTCTAGCCTGCCTGCGCTGAAAGCCCCGGGGCGTCCCAAAGGCTCTGCCGCCCCGGATACGCTGTGCCACAAAATCCCGGTTATCCACAAAAAGAGCCAGGATGACCGTGACTGCTGTTAATCCCATATATACAAGCGCACTGCTCTCCATGGCTCCTCCTTTCTCAAAGCCCTTGCCCGTTCAGGGTGGACAAAAGCGTTTTCCCTATTGGGCTTTTGCGTCCCGTATTCCCTCCCGCATCCAGGCAAAGGCCTGCTTTAAGCTTGTCTCCCTGCACAAAGTCCCCTTGTGGGCCAAAAGAAACCGAAGGGCCATCCCCAGTGCAAGTCTCCCGTACAGAAAATGGTACAGCACTCCCCTGTCATAAAAAAACTTTTGATGATATCCGCTAAACCAGGTGGATTCCCGCTCCCGTTCTCTGCCGATGGTCACCGGAGCCGTATACACCAGAAAACCCTTTTTCATAAATTCCTTCAAAAAAAGACTGTCCTCTCCGGCGCTGTATCTGGCGCCGCCCCCGAACAGCAGAGAAAAGGTCACCCCTGAACAAAACAGGCTTTCTCTTTTCACTGCAAAGCTCACTGCGCCGTACCTTCCACAGTTGTACCAGCGCACTCGCTTTCTTTCCGTAATTTGATAGGTTCTCCGCTCCTCCTCCACCTGGATGTTAAACAAAATCATATGAGCCTTGGGATTTCGCTCAAATTCCTTTACGATTTTTTCTGCATACCCCGGTTCATAAACAATATCCTCATCCGAAAAAAGACAGATATCCCCCTGGGCGCGCAGGATAGCCTCATTTCGGCTTCTGCCGATTCCCCGCTCCGGAAAGGAATAAAAGCGTATTCTGCCCTCTGCTTTCTTCCGCTCCCCATAGCCAAGGCTGTCACACTGATTGATGATCACCGCGTCGGAGCTCAAATTCATTTCCTCCACAATGCGGTCTATGGACTGATTCATCACAGACGCCAAAACTTCAACTCTCATGCTCCTTCCCCCACTCCAGCCAGTAATAGGCTCGAATCAATTTTTCATCAGCCTCCCATAAAATAGCGGCCGTTACTTCACAATCCTGCCGGCGCAGGTACTCCAGCGTGTATTCCAGGGGCTTTCCTGCATGACTTCCTGCGGGCACTGCCAGCAAAATGCCGTCCATCTCCCGCAGCGTCCGGCAGACCTCCGGACACAGCGCCGGTGCCGGGACAGGAATCCATTCTATCCCTTGGCTGCATTCCCCCAGCTTACTGGCCACAGCCGCCGGATCTCCTCGATCCTGCGCAAAGCAGACGCCCACACGCTTTTTTTCTGCAAATAAATAACGTATGTTTTCTTTAAGAAAGGGACTTCCCATGGTTCCCAGCACCGAAAGTCCATACCGTTTCTTTATGGAGGACGGCAGCCAAATACTGTCCTCCCCGGTCTCCCTTAAGAGAAAAATCACCACTGCAAAGAAAAAGGTAAGGAGCGCGCTCAAAAGAAAGGCCCTCCCCGGCCGCACATCCAGGAGCACCTCCTGGGCCGAAACCGCCGGGTCTACCACCCGAATGGAGGCCACCTCCTTCGTCACCTGGGGAAAATCCTCCGTCATGGCCTGCTCCACCGCCTCTGCGATCTCCAGGCTCATCTGTGGGTTCACAGTGGTCACGATGGTCTGGGGCACCCGCAGGTCCGTAGGGAGCTGTGCCGCCAGGGCTTCACTCAGCTCTTCGTTGGTTAATTCCCAGGAGCTTTCCTGCTCCCTGAGTCGTCCCTGCACCATATTGAGAAATTCCTCTGTATGGACGTAAGTGTCCCAGGTGGCGTCGTTGATATAAGTGCCGTACTGGGCCCAGTCCGGGTCTGCGTACTCCACCTTGTAGGTGGACTGGGCGTTGTAGTACACCTCCCCCCGAAGAAGCACGTTTTTCACATAATAGCCTCCTCCGAAAATAAGGGTTCCTGCAAGCGTCACCACTATGATTTTGTCCAGGTTCTTCAAAAAGCGAAGGGCCGTCAGACGAAGGTCAAAGGGCTCCTTTCCGTAATATCCTTCCCACATGGCTTTTTCTCCCGATCTATGACTGTTTCTTGTTCTCTGTTTTACCCTTGTACTCCTCTTTAAAGGCTGTAATCTGCTCGCTCTCCACGCCCTCCGTGCTGTCTGGCCAGAACAATATTTTCAGGGTCAAAAGCATCAGCTTTAAATCCAGCCACAGAGAATAATTCTCAATATAGGTCAAATCCAGCTTCAGCTTGTCATAAGGTGAGGTGTTATATTTCCCGTACACCTGGGCAAATCCCGCAAGACCGGCCTTCACCTTCATGCGGAAGGCAAACTCCGGCATGATCTCCATGTACTGTGCAATGATCTCCGGTCTCTCGGGCCTGGGCCCGATAAAGGACATATCGCCCTTTAATATATTAAACAGCTGCGGCAGCTCGTCGATCCTGCACTTTCGGATAAATTTTCCAATAGGCGTAATGCGGCTGTCGTTCTTCTTTGCCAGTCTGGCAATCCCGTCCTTCTCCGCATCCGTGCGCATACTGCGGAATTTCAGTATGAAGAACTGCTTCTGGTCCTTTGTGCACCGCACCTGCTTGTACAGGATAGGGCCATGATCATAGAGCTTGATGGCAATAGCCGTCAGCAGCATAAAGGGAGAAGCCAGAATCAAAAGAAGCAGGGAACAGACCACGTCTACGATTCGTTTTGCCAAACGCTGCTCCATGGTAAGACTGTACTCCTTGGTCAGCAGCATGGGGGAATCAAATACATGCAGCTCCTCCGCTCCCATTAAAATAACATCTGCAATTTTAGGAAGCAGATAAATGCGGATGGAGTGGGCATAGCAAAACTTTAATAGCAGGTTTCTGTCCTCCACAGAAATATCCCCCAGCACCACTGCATTGCACTCACCTTTTTCATAGCACTCCAGGATAGCCCGGCACAGCACATCAAAGCCCTGGTTCACATGAATGGTCTTGGTAATACGGTATTTATCCTTGCGGCTTTGAAATTTTGAACAGATATCCTCTATGGGTCTGTCTCCGTGAACCAGCATCAGCTTTCTGGGCGGAAACATTGCCCGATAAATTCTGTTGGCAATATTGATATAGATGATAACCACCATGGTCTGTTCCGCCATCATCATGATAAACACTTTAGGCACAAAGGGCTCCCTGGCCATAATGGAAAGCTCCACATAAATCAGAATGTTTGCCAGCAGCGTGGAAAATACCTGGGAAAAAATAATCTCCACATTTTTCAGATAACCCAGGCGCATACCGCCGTACATGGTGGACAATAAAAGCAAAATAGCGCCGTAAAAGGAGACCTCCACAATGGTTCCCCTGATCCAGAAGCCCCGCAGGGGCTCCACCACGCTGTGGGAAAAGTGATGCTCAAAATTATAATAGAAGATATATATCTCCAGAGCCAGACAAATGGCCGTCAATCCAATATTGATCAGACGCTTGAGAGATTCCAGTTTCCTCAATTTATTTTCATAAGTGTTGGTTGCCAAGGCTGTTTTCCTCCGTCTCACCATTTTCTAAATTCTGCGCTTTACCGCCCGCACGGCCCAGAAGCAGCAATGCCAGAGGCTGCTTAAAATGCTCATGCGCTCGGCCTGGCGGTACAAATTCCAAATGCGCCGCACCGCCTCCGCCTTGTTGGAGGAAAGGGTTTTTCCCCCACGGCGGTATAACGCCAGGTTTTCATCAAGTCCGCAGGCTGTGACGCCCCCTCGCAGAATCTTCCACCACAAAGCGGTATCCTCGCTTTTCATTTCAGGCATCTGAAGTTCTCTCTTTGCTATCCTCTGGGTGTCAAACATAACCGTGGTAGTAAAGATTGTAGTGTTTTTCAGCGCCTGCTTATAGTTTAAGGTTTCCGGCACCCGCACCACCTTTCCTGTGCCCTTCCCGTGCTCATCTGCAAACTCATAGCCGGTAAATGCAAAGGCGGCCTTTTTTTCCTGCATAAAGGCAAGCTCATGCTCCAGCTTCCGGGGCATCCACAAGTCATCCCCATCCAAATAAGCAATATATCTGCCTCTGGCCTCTAAAACGCCTCTGTTACGGGCTCTGGCCGCTCCCTGGTTTTTTCCCTGGCGGATCAGACGAATCCGCTCATCCCCGGTGCGCTGCCTGTACTCCTCAATGATCCCTGCACTGTTGTCACTGCTCCCATCCTCTACAAGAAGAAGCTCCCAGTCAGGATAGGTCTGGCTGCGCACAGAGTCCATCGTCTCCACAATGAAATTTTCCACATTATATACGGGCACAACAATGCTCACCCTGTTATTCGTCTCTTCCATTGTCTCCTCCGGGGAAACCTCCGCGGCCTTCCCCGCTTCTTTCTCACAGCATAATCACGTAATAGCTGCCCACGGCCGCCGCCTGCCCTCCCAGCATTCCTTCAATGCTGACCAAAGTTTCCTGTGTGACAGCATTCGGCAGCACAAAGCAGTTTACGCCCCTTTCCACTGCGGCGGCAAGAACCCTTTCCGGCGCCGGGACTCCCTCCCCGCTTCCATTATCCTGAAGAAACTGCCCTGTCTCCTCCAGACTGCACATTTGCTCGTACAGCTCCCTTATCTGCTTCGGATACACATCATAGGAATACGCGTTCAGAGCTTCCTCCCACATATTCCTTCCATAAATCAGATTCACGCTTCCGTCAAGGGCTCTGGCATATTCCATCACTTCCCTGGGGCCCCACAGGCACAGGGAAGCGCTTTGCTCCTCCCTGGGAAGCTGTGCCAAAAGCTGTGCGCACTGCGCTCTTTGTGTCTGGTCTTTCTCCATCTCCCAGGCAGGATGCCCCAGGCTTCCGCACAAAAGCACAAGCACAGCCGCGAGGGCAAAAAAGCAGGCAGGCCGCAAGGGAAAATAGCTTCCCTCCTTTTTTTGCCCCTTTCCCGCGCTTTCCCCCTTAACGACCGCTTCCTCCGTCAAAAATTCTGTAATGCCCCAGGCGATCATGGGGGTCATGGGAACCAGACTCCAAATCCACTGATAATCATAAAATTTTGTCTGATACAGCATCAAAAGAACAGCCGTCACCGGAAAAATGCAGCATGCCGTCATAAGGACAGCGTAGCTTAAAAAGCCCTTCTGTGAAACCTTCTTATTTCTAAGCCACAAAAAAAGCAGCGCTGCCAGCAAAAGCGCCGCCAGCTTGCCGTCATCCGTATAATTCTGCCATCCCAGCCAGGCATTGCGAAGAAGCTCTCTCATAATCAGCCTCCTTCCCTGTGAAACAGACCCCTTGCACCTCTTGGAAGCTTCTGTATCAAAAGCAGCAGAAGAGCTGCCAAAAGGCAGGCTCCCATGCCATAAAGCGTCCACACCATACATGCCTCCGCAAGAATACATAGGATAACAGATTTCCACATTTTCCGCATACACAGGTCAAAGGTATAGGGAAGCAGCACCGCCGCCCTGATTACATTGCCCCGAAAGCCGCTATAGAGCAGCCCGAAGCCATCCATGCCGTACATGTAATCTCCTCCCCATAGAATCAGGGCCGTAAAGGCCAGGAATATCCATCTTTTGGAAGGGCTTTCCGGGAACAGTCTCTCCCCTATGCCGAAAAAAGCGCAATATGCTCCAAACAGCGTAAACAAAGGCACAATGCCCCACACCACTGTGGCAGCCTCCAGTCCCGATATCCGGCACAGACAGGCATAGAAAGCCGGCAGGCACAATATCTTCAGGCGCAGAGGAATCCCCAGCTCATATGCTTGTCCCGTCAAAGGGTTCACGCCATAAATGGTGTCCGTCTCCAAAAAGCTGTTTACGGTCTCCACAGTCATATCTCCCTGGCGGTACACCCGTCCCTGGGACGCCACGCTCACAAGCTGCAAAAGAAGCAGGAGCCAAAAGAGGAAAAAGGCCGCCTTTCCGAAACCGGAAAGCCTCTGAAAACCCGCCGAAAGAGCTCCCCCGTCCCCGTCCTGGCGCTGCATATGCCCCATTTTTTTCTGCCCTCTTCTCAAAAACAGATACACGCCTGCCCCGGCGGTCAAAACAGCGGTCAACGCGCCAAAAAGCCTGACACAACCAGAAAAAGACCACCCTAAAATCACGGCTGTCAGATATGCCGCTTCGGCCAGTCCAATCACCACAATACCTCCTGTCAGGAAAGCATCCCGGAGTCTTTTATCCCTTGCAGGCTGATTCCCATATAAAACACCCAAAGCGCACTTGCCAAGCAGGCAGGAAACCAGCGCTATTAACAGCCCTAGAAGGAAAGCCATGTCAATACCTCTCAGCCTGCCCTCAAGTCGTTTCGCAGGCTCTATCTTCACATTTTACCATAGTTATGAAATTTATACAATATTTTGAAAAAATGCCGCAGGATCACCAAGCCGGTCGTCCTGCGGCATCTGACAGTCAGCAGTAAAAAGCATACTTTATTACCTGTCTATTTTAAACAGTCATTCCTTTGCAGCTACATAGCTTTGATATCCAAACGTACCTTGTCGGCAATGCGCGCTATGTATTCGCTGTTTGTGGGCCGTGTTTTACCCGTAGATATGGAATAACCAAACATTTTTTCAAAAGTCTCAGCATTTCCCCTGGTCCAGGAAACCTCAATGGCGTTTCGGATGGCTCGCTCCACCTTCTGGTCCGTGGTTTTAAATCTCTTTGCGATAGCAGGATAAAGCAGCTTAGTAACGCTGCTGACCACCTCCATATCCCTCCCGGAAAGCAAAATAGCGTCTCTCAAATAATGATAGCCCTTTAAATGGGCAGGCACTCCAATGTCCAGCATAATGTCCGTAATATATCTCTCTAGTTCATAGTCCTTTACAGCAGTGATCTCCATAATGAATTCCCCTTTCATATGTCGAGTACTGCTCTTTACTGCAGCCGTCGAAGTAAATTTTAACATATTCGTCGAAAATTGCAAACATTTTTCATCGCGCAAACCCACATATTGTGTTAAAATTTCTTATATTTCTTCTTTTGTCAGGTAAATCGGACGATTTTTGACCTCCATATAGGTTTTCGCCAGATATTGTCCCAAAATACCGGTACAGAAAAACTGGACGCCGCCGGTCATGAGGATAATGCAGACTAAAGAGGGCCAGCCCGACACAGGATCCCCGAAGATCAGCTTTCTCACAATAATAAACACAATCATCAGAAAAGCCACGGCGCAAAACAGCACCCCAACCAGAGAAGCAAGCATCAGCGGCACTGTGGAAAAGGCTGTAATGCCGTCTATGGAATAAAGCAGAAGCTTCCAGAAATTCCACTTGGTTTCTCCCTTGGCCCGCTCTACATTTTCATATTCCAGCCACTTTGTCTCAAAACCCACCCAGCCGAAAATTCCCTTGGTAAAGCGATTATATTCCCGCATAGACAGAATCGCGTCCACCATTTTCCTGGTCATCAGACGGTAATCCCTGGCGCCGTCCATAATCTCCGTTTTGGATATCTTTTTCATCAGGCGGTAAAACAATCTGGCAAAAAAGCTTCTCACCGGGGGCTCCCCTTTTCTGCTGACCCTTCTGGTAGCCACGGAGTCATAGCCCTGTTCCACATAGGAAAACATCTCCGGCAGCAGTGAAGGCGGGTCCTGCAGATCCACATCCATCAGCACCACATAGTCTCCAGCAGACCGTTCCAGACCCGCAAACATGGCAGCCTCCTTGCCAAAGTTCCGGGAGAAGGAAATCATATGCACCCTTTCGTCCCGCTCATGAAGCTTTTTGATCTCCCGAACCGTGCCGTCCTTAGAACCGTCGTCCACATAGATCACTTCTATCTCCACGTCTTTTCCACGGAAAAAAACATCGTTCTTCATCAGCTCCGTGTAAAACAGCTCTACGCTTTCCTCCTCATTAAAACAAGGTACAATCACACTTAGCAGGCTCATAGGCTCCTCCCGTCCAGATTAATTAGTTTCAGTATACTATCCCTGCCTTAGATTCGCAAGACGAAAACATGGACTTTTTTCGGGCAAAAGGGTATAATAGCAGCAGGTTCACTTAGAGATAGGAGAGAGGAAAATGTCCTTTTTTCAGGAATTATCCACCAATACCATGTTCTGGGCCGCTGTGCTTTCCTGGTTTGCGGCGCAGCTTTTAAAAACACTGATTCACCTGTTCTTAACCAGAAAATTTACCGCTGAACGGCTTGTGGGCAGCGGCGGCATGCCCAGCTCCCACTCTTCCACAGTCTGTTCTCTGGCCACGGCGGCATGCTTTGAATATGGTGCGGGAAGCTTTGAGTTTACACTGTGCTTCTTTCTGGCAATTATCGTCATGCACGACGCCATGGGAGTGCGCTGGGAAACAGGCATACAGGCAAAGCTGTTAAACAATATGCTAAAGATCTTTGAGGACATGGGCCGCAGCGAATTATCCGCCCAGGAAAAGCTCAAGGAATTTGTTGGGCATACGCCCCTTCAGGTGTTGATGGGCGCTTTGCTGGGCATCCTGCTCACCGTGTGCATTTACAGCCTGCTTTCATAATATTAAGAAATCTTAATTTTGCCATCCCATAATGACGGGTGGAATTTTTTGTGATATACTGGCAGAAGAAAACAGCAACAGGAGAGAAAGCAATATGAAAAAAATAAAAATTTGGCTGACCCTTGCCGCTTCCGTCGCCCTTTTGTGCGCCTGCGGACAGTCGGAGGATATTCAGAGTCCCATAATCGTGGATGAAGAACCCATTGCAACACAGTCCTCGGAAACGGATGAAACACTTTCCGGCGCCGACAGCACTCAGACAGTGACAGAGGACGACACTCTGCCTCCCAGGGAGGGCATGGTCCGCAGCAGACTCACCAACGAATGGGTGGATGAGGAGGTGGCAAATACCCGTCCCATCGCAGTGATTACACCCAATGAAAGCAATGCCATTCCCCATTATAATCTTTCCAAAGCCTCCATTTTATATGAGGCCAACGTGGAAGGGCGCATGACCCGTATGATGGCCATTTATGAGGACTGGCAGGATTTGGAAAAAATAGGAAACGTCCGCAGTCTGCGTACCTACTACGCATACTGGGCCTTTGAATGGGATGCCTTTATTGTACATTTCGGCGGACCCTTCTTTATTGACGAACTGCTGGCACAGTCCACCACTCAAAACATAAACGGCAGCGCCGGCGGTGCAGATGAGCAGGCCTTTTTCCGCAGTACAGACCGCAAATCCCCCCACAACGCCTACGTTTCCGGCCCCGGCATTCTGGAGGCAGTACAGGATAAGGGCTACAGTCTGGAATACCGCGGACTTGCCGACGAGCAGCATTACAACTTTACCACGAAGGCCGAACCCAACACTTTGGACCAATACGGAAATGACGCCCACAGCGCAACCTACATTGATATGTCCGGCTGCTATCCCTTGACCAGATGCTATTTTGAATATAATGAGGACGATGGCCTGTATTACAGATCCCAGCATTTGTCCGGTTCCACCGACGGTCCTCACATCGACGCTGTCACAGGGCAGCAGCTGACCTTCAAAAACATTCTGGTGCAGTACACCAAAAGTGAGGATTTGGGAGAAGGATATCTGGCTTTCCAGTGCCATGACACCACAAAGGACGGCTGGTTT
This sequence comes from Acetatifactor sp., assembly GCF_982438285.1. Classification (NCBI taxonomy): domain Bacteria; kingdom Bacillati; phylum Bacillota; class Clostridia; order Lachnospirales; family Lachnospiraceae; genus Acetatifactor; species Acetatifactor sp. The sequence goes on from NZ_CEWDFQ010000024.1 coordinate 10,982, forward strand.
TTCACAAACGGCAAGGGCATTCATGTTACATGGGAAAAAACCTCCGATTACGGCGCCACCCGTTACTATGACGACAACGGAAACGAGATTACCTTAAACGCGGGTAAAACCATGGTGTGCATCGTAGAAGAAGGCGACAATTTTACCTATCGGTAATACCAGCAGAGCACATTGCACCAAAACCATATTGGCCGGCATCGTAAAGACCGGATCAAGCTCCCCCAGCGCGAGAGGATACTGAATAAAAAAGCTTCCATCCCAAAGCCCCAAAACCTCCGGCAAGGGAAGAACCCTGCACAAAAACGGTATAAACATCCATCCATATACCAGCCAGGGCTTGATCCGGCCTAAAAGCCAGCCGCTTCCCAAAGCAAATGCCAAGGGTGGAAGAAGGGTAATCAGTGCGGGGACCAGCAATTCCCCCCACCGATACCAGTCAAAATATGTTCCGTAAAACACGGCGGCTTCCGCCAAACAAAAAAGCGCCAGTATTACGGTTCCCACCAAAGCTGCGGCGTACCGGGCCAGCGCATACCGGCCGGGCGCCATCTTGACAGCATGTGTGAGTACGGCCACACGCCGGGCTTTGGGTGAGATAAAAAAGGTCAGGAAAAACAATGCGCCGATCCACAAAAGCGGCAGCATCCGGCTCAAATAGTCCCCAAAGCTCCAGGGAGAAAAGGGGGCGGTGTGGGACACTCCCAAAATTGTCACACCGCTAAGCACCTGCCATCCATAAAACAAAAGTATCATTACAAGTCCAAAGAAAAACTTGTTCCACAAAAGCCTCTTACATTCATAGCCAAATATCTTACACAAGGTTCAGTTCCTCCTCCGTCAGCCCGCAGGCATCTAAAAAATCCTGATAAGTCAGATACGGGTAAGTCCAGTCTATTTCCCGGTTAAACAAATCGTACAGAATTTCATCCATAGCTTCCTCGCCGCCCACCAGCTGCTGGGCCTTCAATATTTTAAGCGGCATCTCGCAATATTGGCGCACATAAGACAAATCCCCCGTAATCTCCAGCTGCTCCTCTTGGGGCAGCGAAGCCAGATACTCCGGATTTCGGACGTAAAAATTCAGGTAATAATCATCCACTGCCCGCTGCCATTGCTCTACATAGTTTTCCTGGGCATAGGCCTCTCCATAAAGCGCTTTTACGATACGGTAAGTGGTGTAAACCGTCAGCCCCTCTGCCGACCAGGGACTCCCATCCTCCGATACGTCAAACATATTACCCAAGCCCCACCACTGGTGGACCAGTTCGTGAATCATTACCTCACCAGGAATGGCTCCCTTGTCCCTGTCATTCAGATTCGCCGCAGTAAAATCCGCCTCGTCCAGCAGGCTGGCTCCGTCCGTGGCATAACCGCCGCCGGAAACCCGGCTCTGAATGAGCTTGAGGGTTCCGCCCGTGCCGAAGGACAGGAATCCATAATTCCCTGTGCAGTAATCTATCACCGCTTGTACAGCCTCCACTGCTTTGGCAGACTCCATCACGGCCTGATGCCTGCGGCCATAATAAAATTCTATAGTGATACCCCCAGCCTGGATCTCCCGGCATATGTAATCCCCGGCATAGAGAATGCCTCCCACGCCGTTATCCTCATAGCGCCATACTACGGTTCCATCCTCATTTTCCGCCACATTCTCCGCCCGGCTTGCTCCAAAGGGGATCACTGTCATATGACTGGGCAGGGTAATTTCCACCATTGTGGGATACATCTCCTGATCCGGCAGTACATTCATCAGGCGGGGCGCCAAGGCCGCGTTTTCCAGACACAGGTACTCTGCACTGATCTCCGCTCTGCCCTGAAAGGCGGAGGTGTTGCAATCCTCACGGGGGAATCCGCCATACTCCACCACCAGTTCTACCATTTCCTCCGCCGGGATGGCAACCTCCAGCATAGCCTCGTTATATTCCTGATACTCCCCCAGGTCAAAAGACGCCTCCACCCCGTTTGCACGGACAGAAGAAATGGTATAACCCGGGTTTACGCCAAATGCCACCAGCTGAGTCTGGCCGGAGGTATTCTGAAACTGATAGGCGGCCCTTCCCGTTACGGTACCTGCATCCGTATCCGGGTATATCCAGGCAAAGCGGCGGGAGCAGGTAACTTCTTCCAGATAGGGCAGCTCATAAAAGGACATAACCGTTTGATCCGGGTTGCTGTGATCCACCATGGGCTGAGAAGCAAAGGCCATACCGGAACAAACAAGGAGCACCAAGGCAATCACCGGGCGATACCACCGCCGAAGGCTGCGGCACAGAGAGCCAAAAAGCCCCTTCCCGTACTGCCGGATGCAGATCCAGGACAGCGTCCAAATCCCGGAAAGGGCCGCCAGCCAGGTCAGACGCATATAAGCCACGGAACGAAAAATCCGAAAGTTGGAAAAGTCATCCGACAATGCCCACACACAGGGGTTCAGCCAGCACAGCTGCCAGTCATCCGCCCAAACAGTGAGACTAAGACCTCCAAAGGCAGCAAACAGCACCAGGGACAAGTCCACCCGTCTGGTAAACTGATAGGCGGAGGCTGCACTCAAAATGCCAAGGGGCAGAGCAAGTCCCATAAGCAATAGGTATGCCAAAACATAATCCGTACTGTCAAACACAGAGCCGATTATTCCCCAGCTGACAGGCAGCCAGACCAGCATGGTGACACCCACTGTCAGCAACGCTGCTGCAGTGAGAGCCAGCAGACGCACCAAGGCCATGCACAGCGGTGAAACCACCGCATCCATAAGCTCATCTGCCCGGCTGCGGCCTGCCCGGTCCAGCTCAAACACCCCAAGCAGGCCAAACAAAATGCCTCCCACAACACCGCCGGCCAAAGCCGGATTGGCCAAGTACATGGAAAGCATGGTACTGGATGCAGCCGGCTTATATAAAGTCAGCCCGGCAAGCGGGGACAAAACCGTCAAAAAAAACATCAGCCAGGTAGGAGGGCTTTGCAGGAGCCGCCCCAATTCCAGGGGAAACAGTCGAATTCTTTTCATTTTGCCACCTCCCTGGAAATCAGATAAAGATAAGCATCCTCCAGCGAAGGCTCCGACGGCTGGGCACAAGCCGGAAGAGTGTCTGCAACCGCCCGGCACCGGATACCCTGACTGGTGTTCACCCGGGCCGTTATATGCAGTCCCTGCTCCCAAACAGCCTCCTGTTCCCAAAAAACACCCACATGCCCCATTGCTGCCTGAATCAGCTGCGCAGGAGTGCCCACAAACAGAATTCTGCCATGATTTATGACCACAAGCTGGTCACACACTGACTGCACATCCTCTATGATATGAGTGGACAGCAGCACCAGACGATTCTGCGCCGTCCTGGAAAACAGATTCCGAAAGTGGATACGCTCCTCCGGGTCAAGACCCACTGTGGGTTCGTCAAAGATCAAAAACGAGGGATTTCCCAGCAGCGCCTGGGCGATACCCACCCGCTGACGCTGGCCCCCTGACAGGGTGCGTATCCTGGCATTTGCCTTCTCCTCCAGGTTGACAGCCAAAATTGCCTCCTGAATTCCACCTTTGGGGTCCCGCAGTCCCTTCAACGCAGCCATGTAGTCCAGAAATTGTGCTACAGTCAATTCATCAAACAATCCAAAGTCCTGTGGCAGATAACCCAGCCGTGCCTTCAGCAGCTGCTCCGTTGAGCGGTCCGTTTTCGTCAGACTGTGTCCATCCACCAAAATCGACCCGGAGGTTGGCATCAAAGCGGCCACCAAAAGCTTCATCAAAGTGGATTTTCCCGCGCCGTTTGGCCCCAGCAGACCAATGAGGCTGGGCGCATTAAGAGCCAGATTGAGCTCCTTCAGTGCCTGCTTCCCGTTTGGGTAGGTCATGCTTACGTTTTGAATGCTAATTTTCATCCTATCAGTATCCTTTCTTTTTGAGATTGCACACAGGATACCAACGTAATATGAAACTGGCTTGAAGATTGTATGTGTTTTGTGTGTAGACTATTCAAATAGCACAGTTGCCCGCACTCCATCCTTTGTGTTTTCAATCACGCAGGAAGCGTGATGACGCTCCAAAATCATCTTCACCAGATAGAGCCCCAGACCGTTTCCTCCAGTGCTGCGGTTTCGAGAGCCCTCCTCACGGTAAAAGGCCTCAAAGAGATGAGGAAGGGCCTCCTCGCGGATATGCCCGCCAGAATTTTCCACCGTCAGCCCCGGACGGCCCTGCAGCCTTCCGCACCACACACGAATCTGTGCCTTCTCCGGAGAATAGCAGGATGCGTTGGAGAGCAGATTTCCGATGGCCTTCCCAAGCAGAGAGGCATCCCCGGTCACAGTGATCTCCGGCGACAAAGAGGATGTCAGCTGTTGTCCTCGCTGTTCCAGCAGTCCGCTGTAAAACATCAGCTGTCCCTTAATCAGGGCAGACAGCTCCACAGGCTCCTGCCTGACGGTTACTGCGCCACTCTCCATGCGGGAGATGGTAAGCATCTCCTGGATTAAATTTTCCATCCTGCCCGTAGCCTGGAGGGAACGAATCAGATACTTATCCCGGTTTCGGTACACGCCCACCCCCTCCAGCATGCCCGTCAGCTGTCCCTTCAAAATTGTAACCGGAGTTTTCAGTTCATGGGAAACTGCGGAAAAAAAGGCCATCCGCCGGCGATCCTGCTCCCTCTCCTGCTCCACCTCCCCGCGCAAGGCATCATTTGCGGCCTCCAGTTCCTGCAAGGCAGTGGACAACCGCCGCGACATCTGATCCAGACTGCGGCCCAGCTTCCCGATCTCATCCCGGCGTTGTTCCCCACATTCCCAATTAAAGTCCAGCTCCGCCATTTTGCCCGCAATTCCGCTGAGACGTACAATGGGGCGGGTAATGTAGCGAGAGTACACAAACGCGCACAGCAGAGAAAGGACAAGCAGCACCAAAAGCAGCCATGGGACCATCTGCACCAGTGCCCGTACTGCCAGATTTTCTGTCTCCATGCGGGGAGTGACGTAGAGAGTATAAAGCTCCGTTTGGTCAGCAAACCTTACATCAGCCGTGATAGTGGCCTGCTCAGACATGGTAACGGTCACTGCGTTTTCCCCACCGCCTGTGTCCGCGGCCCAGGTGACGGCTGAATAAGCTCCATCGTAAATGCCATCCCCGGCAGCTGTTACCGCCGTTGACGTATCCTCATATATCGGCCGGAGAGCAAGCAGAGAGCTTGTATCTGCGGCCATGCCGTCAGGCCCAGCCAGCATGGCATCCGCTCCAGAGGTACGGATAAACTCGTCAAGCAAAGGTCCACAGTCCTCAAGGAAGGTCTCCTCCAACCTGCCCACAAGAGCATTCACCTGTCGCTCCAGGTCCTCATTAATCACAGCAGTATAAGTGATAGGCGTGGCCCAGGCAATCAAACCAAAGGTAATTGCTCCAGCACAGAGCAGGATAATGGCAGTGATCAGGAAAACCCGGGCCGTGAGACTTTCACCGCAGCTCTTTCGCAACACGATAGCCCACCCCCCTTACTGTCTCCACGTAGTCTCGCTCCAGCTTGTGTCGAAGGTTTTTAATATGGCTGTCTACCACGCGCTCGTCCCCATAGAAG
>NZ_CEWDFQ010000025.1:0-16488 GCF_982438285.1 Acetatifactor sp.
AGCCTGAAGGCTGTGGAAGAAAAAATCGCCTCCATGTCCTGTAAGGCGGCGGTGAAGGGAAACAGCCCCTTAAGTCAAAGAGAGGCGCAGGCGCTGATCGACGAACTGCTCACCTTGGAAAATCCCTATCACTGTCCCCACGGACGGCCTACCATTATTTCGATCAGCAAAACGGAGATGGAAAGAAAATTCAAGCGAATTGTATAGGAGGCAGAAAAGTCATGACAAAACCGCCCATGATCGTGCTTGCGGGGCCTACGGCGGTGGGAAAGACCACTCTTTCCCTGAAGCTTGCAAAAAGGGTGAAGGGAGAAATTATTTCCGCAGATTCCATGCAGGTATACAGGCATATGGATATTGGCTCCGCCAAGATCATGCAGGATCAGATGGAGGGGGTTCCCCATCACATGATTGATATTTTGGAGCCCTGGGAAGAATTTAACGTGGTGATCTTTAAACAGAAATGTGAAGCATGTCTTAAGGGAATTTATGAAAGAGGACATATCCCCATTGTCACAGGAGGAACGGGCTTTTATATTCAGGCGCTGCTTAGAGATATTGATTTTACAGAGAATGAGGAAAATACCCGCATCCGGGAAGAGCTGGAGGCGCTGGCAGAGGAAAAGGGAACGGCGTACCTTCACGAGCTGCTTGAGCGGGTGGATGCGCCCTCGGCCCAGGCCATACATGCCAACAACAAAAAGCGTATGATACGGGCCCTGGAATTCTACCAGCTCACCGGACAGCGCATTTCTGACCACAATCAGAAGGAAAGACTTAAGGAGGACGCGTACCGCGCCTGCTATTTTGTGTTAAGCGACAAGCGGGAGCGCCTGTACGGGCGCATTGAAAAACGGGTGGATGAGATGCTTCAGGATGGGCTTGTTGAGGAAGTAAAAAAGCTTAAGCAAATGGGCTGCCATCGGGGAATGGTGTCCATGCAGGGGCTTGGCTATAAGGAAATCCTCTCTTATCTGGATGGGGAGATATCCTTAGAGGAGGCTGTACGGCTTTTAAAGCGTGACACCAGGCATTTTGCAAAAAGGCAGCTCACATGGTTCCGCCGAGAGAAGGATGTAATATGGGTTGACAAGGACCGCTTTTTATATGATGATGAAAAAATACTGGAGTTTATGCTTGAAAAGCTGGCAGAAAAAAATATTTACGAAAATGAGGAGAAGCCATGAGCGATATGGATAAGCTGTACGGGGCCATGGGCATCGGAAAAGAGGTGCTTGCCTATGGAAATGCCGTACTCGAAGGACTTTTGGACCGTTTTGCGCAGATAGACCGCACTGCAGAATATAATCAGCTGAAGGTGCTTAGGGCCATGCAGGAAAATCAGGTCAGCGAGGCCTGTCTTTTGGGCGCCACGGGCTATGGCTATAACGATCTGGGAAGGGATACCCTGGAGAAGGTTTATGCAGGAGTTTTCCACACACAGGACGCGCTGGTGCGGCCTCAGATTACCTGCGGCACCCATGCCCTGGCGCTGGCCTTAATGAGCAATTTAAGACCGGGGGATGAACTGCTCTCCCCTGTGGGAAAGCCCTATGACACCCTGGAGGAGGTCATAGGCATAAGGCCATCCAGAGGCTCCCTTGCAGAATATGGGATTACCTACAGACAGGTGGATCTTCTGCCGGACGGAAGCTTCGACTATGAAGCCATCCGCCGTGGAATCAATGAGAGGACAAGGCTTGCAGCCATTCAGCGGTCCAAGGGCTATCAGACCCGTCCCACCCTGTCCGTAGAGCGGATTGGTGAGCTGATCGCCTTTATAAAAGGCATAAAGCCGGATGTGATCTGCATGGTGGATAACTGCTACGGCGAGTTTGTGGAGACAAGAGAGCCCTCCGATGTGGGAGCGGATATGGTGGTGGGCTCCCTGATCAAAAATCCGGGGGGAGGACTTGCTCCCATCGGCGGTTATATTGCTGGAACGAAGGAATGCGTGGAAAATGCCGCGTACCGTCTTACCTCCCCGGGGCTGGGGAAAGAGGTGGGGGCTTCCCTGGGCATTTTGAGCAATTTTTACCAGGGCTTTTTCCTGGCCCCGGTGGTGACGGCGGGCGCCTTAAAGGGGGCCGTGTTTGCCGCCAATATTTATGAAAAGCTTGGCTTTGACGTGGCGCCAGACGGCAGTGAGGACAGGTATGACATCATTCAGGCGGTGACCTTCGGCACACCCCAGGCGGTGACGGCCTTCTGCCAGGGAATTCAGGCTGCAGCCCCTGTGGACAGTCATGTGGTTCCGGAGCCCTGGGATATGCCTGGCTACGATGCACAGGTGATTATGGCAGCGGGCGCCTTTGTGTCCGGCTCCTCCATTGAGCTGTCGGCAGATGGCCCCTTAAAGCCTCCTTATGCCGTGTATTTTCAGGGAGGATTGACCTGGCAGCACGCAAAATTCGGCATCCTGAAGTCCTTGGAGGCGCTGCTTAGAAAGGGGATTGTCTCTGAGGAAAAAATAGCAGAAGCCATGGAAAAATGTAGAAAAACCAAAAAATAAAATCTATGAATTTTATATACAGACGCCAGATTTTATGGTAGTATATAAAGACGTATGAGGAGGAAAAATCTTGAAGAGAGTAAACTGGGTGCTGGTGATCCTTGTGCTGATCGGATTTGTGATCGGCGGATTTATCGGAACCTATTTTGACGGAAGCTTTTTAAATTACGGGAAATCCTTTGGGCTGAACACGCCCATTGAGCTGGATTTAGGGTTTATACTGCTCACCTTCGGGCTGAAGATTCAAATCACCATAGCCAGTGTAATTGGAGTGGTGATCTCCCTGGTGATTTACCGTTTTATCCGTTAAAGTATCCTCAGGTTTTGTCTGTACATCGGAGAAGGCAAAAGGAGATGTATGGAGAAACGAAAAGTAAAAAACAGAGAGAAAAATCAGGACCTTCCCTATGAAAAATTTCTGCGGTTTGGTCCGGAAAGCCTTACGGAGCGGGAGCTGCTTGCTATCATCATACGCACGGGCACCAGGGAGCAAAACGCGCTGCAGCTGGCCGGAAAGGTTTTGGAGCTGGCCAGATATCCCAGGGAGGGGCTGCTTGGCCTCTATGACGTGACTTTAAATGAGCTGAAGTCCATTAAGGGCATCGGAGAGGTTAAGGCCATTAAGCTGAAATGTCTCACAGAGCTTTCCATGCGCATCAGTACCGCAACAGCCGCCCAGGGAATCTGTTTTCATGATTCCGCTGCCGTCGCCCGGTATTTTATGGAAAGGCTCAGACACAGGGAAACAGAATGCGTCATTTTGGTGTGCCTGGACGCCAAGGGGCAGCTGATCGGAGAAAGGAAGCTTTCGGAGGGAAGCGTGAGGATGTCGCTGATTTCCCCCAGGGAAATTTTTCTGGAAGCCTTAAACAGCAGGGCGGTCCACATTTTGCTGGTGCATAATCATCCCAGCGGCGATCCGTCCCCAAGCAGGGCGGATCTGGAAATCACCCGGAATGTGCAGGAACTGGGAGATAAGCTGGACATTTCGCTGCTGGATCACATTATTATCGGTGATAACAGGTATACTAGCTTTAAAGAGGAGGCTTACCTGTAGCATCACTTCAGAAAGGGGTTGTCATTTTGGCAAACAACGCATTCGGTATCGACTTAGGTACCAATAATATCAAAATTTACAGCAGAAACGATGACAATATTATGGTGGAAAAGAACATGATTGCCATCGAAAATAAGAACACACTCTTTGCCTACGGAGATTCTGCATTTGAAATGTATGAGAAGGCGCCGGGAAATATTCATATTTCTTATCCGCTTTCCAACGGCGTCATCGCGGATATCAAAAACATGGAGACTCTGGTAAAATATTTTATCGGAGATCTGCAGAAGGGGAGCACCAAACCGGCAGACTTTTTTATCGCCGTGCCCACCGATGTGACGGAGGTGGAAAAGAGGGCCTTTTATGATCTGATCAAGGATGCCAACGTGAAGGCGAAAAAAATTATGGTGGTGGAAAAGGCTGTTGCAGATGGCCTTGGACTGGATATAGATGTAAAAAATTCCCAGGGGGTTTTGGTGGTGAACGTAGGCTATGAGACCACGGAGATTTCCATTCTTTCCCTGGGCGGCATTGTGCTGAGCCGCCTGATCAAGGTGGGGGGACTGAAATTCGACGAGGCTATCCGGGCGTCGGTGCGACGGGAATTCAGCCTGATCATCGGCGGGAAAACGGCGGAAACCGTAAAGATTGCCCTGCGGGATTTGGAAAAAGAGGAAAGAGGCGCTGTGGTTTACGGGCGGGACATCGTGACAGGCCTTCCGGTGGAAAGGGAGATTCCCACAAAGCTGGTGGACGAATCCTTAGAGGAGCATTTTAACACCATTATCGACAATGTAAAGGTGATTTTGGAACGGACGCCGCCGGAGCTTGCGGCAGATATTTACAGACATGGCATTTATCTTACAGGAGGGGCTTCTCAGGTAAACCACTTGTCACAGCGGCTTGCGGCAGGAACAGGGCTGAGAGTAAATACAGCGGAAAATCCACTTACCAGTGTGGCTATGGGACTTGCGAAGATCATTAAGGATGACAACTATAAATCAGTAGCTTATGCGATTGAAGGGATGAGTAAATGAGCCCAATCATAAAAAGAAAAGGGGAGAAATTTACGATACCGAGTAAATATCTTCTCTTTATTTTAACCTTTTTCTGCACGGCCATGATGTTGATCACCTTTGGAACGGATACCTTTAACCGGCCCTTCAACACAGTTTTCGGATATGTGATCGTACCCTTTCAGCAGGGGATCAGCCAGGTGGGAGGCTGGCTTTCAAGCCGCTCCCAGGAGCTTGTGCAGATCAGGTCGCTGTTAGAGGAAAACGAAAGGCTCAGGGAAGAGGTGGCGGCCCTTACCGAGGAGAATACGCTCCTGCAGCAGGACCGGTATGAGCTGAACAATCTCAGAGAGCTTCTTTCCCTGGATGAACAGTATGGAGAGTACAGCAAGGTGGGAGCCAGGATTATCAGCAGGGATTCCGGCAACTGGTACTCCTCCTTTATTATAGACAAGGGAACCCAGGACGGTCTGTCTGTGGACATGAATGTGATCGCAGGAGGCGGCCTGGTGGGGATTATTACCTCTGTGGGACCTAACTGGGCCAGAGTTACCTCCATTATCTCCGATAACAGCAATGTGAGCGCCAAGACGCTGGCCACTGAGGATAATCTGGTTGTGTCAGGAGACCTGCAGCTGATGGCGGATGGCGTCATCACCTACAGCATGCTGGTGGACAGCCAGAATGCAGTGGTGGAGGGCGACAAGGTTGTGACCTCGGATATCAGCGACAAATATCTGCCGAATATTTTGATTGGCTATATCAATACCATAAACAGTGACTCCAACAATCTGACAAAATCAGGCTACATAACGCCGGCGGTAGACTTTGAGCATCTGGGAGAGGTTTTGGTCATTACAGATTTGAAGCAGCAGGTACCGGAAGAGGGATAGTGATGCGGATACTCAGAAAAGTAATTGTGACATTATTCATTATCGTTTGCTTTGTGCTGCAGTGCAGTGTGTTTGACAGCTTATCCTTTGCAGGAATTATCCCCAATCTGATGATTATTCTCACTGCATCCTTCGGCTTTATGAGAGGGGAAAAGGAAGGGCTGATCATCGGATTTTTCTGCGGACTTTTGAGCGATGTGTTTTTTGGAAGCTTTTTGGGGTTTTACGCCCTGATTCTCATGTATATAGGTTATATGAATGGAAAATTCAGCCGGATTTTCTATCCGGAGGATATTAAGCTTCCCATGGCGCTGATTGTGGTAAGCGATCTATCTTATGGAATTGTGTGTTATGTTCTTATGTTTCTGCTGAGGGGGCGTTTTCATTTTTTGTATTATTTCACAAGGGTGATACTGCCGGAAGCGTTGTACACCATTGTGGTCACCCTGTTTTTGTATCCTGTTATTTTAAAGGTAAACGAAAAGCTGGAAGCAATTGAAAGAAGGAGCGCACAGAAATTTGTTTGACGAGTTAAAGGAACATATCATCAGCATCATAACCAGCCGTTTGACGATTTTGACTGTGGTGTTCTGCGTGCTGGCGGGAATTCTCATGTATCGCTGCTTTGATCTGCAGATCGTGCATGGGGAAGAGTATTTGAATGATTTTATTCTCCAGACGGAGAAAACCAGGGATATTCCCAGCACGAGAGGGCGGATTTTTGACAGGAACGGAGAGCTCTTAGCGGAGAATGAGCTGGCTTATTCCGTGAAAATTGAAGATGTGTTTGAATCAGGCCGGAGCAAAAACCGGAACTTAAATGAAACGGTGTACAGGCTGATTCAGATGATTGAGAAAAACGGCGACAGCGTGATCACGGATTTCAGGATTATCCTGGATGAAAACGGAGATTTCGCCTATACGGTGGAGGGGACCAGCCTGCTTCGCTTTCTGGCAGACGTCTATGGGTATACCACCATAGATAAGCTGAAGGAGGACGAGCGCACCTCAACGGCACAGGAGATTATGGAATATTTAAGCCGCAATACGGGCAGCGGCTTTGCCATTGGGGAGTATGAGAAAGAAGGGGATTCCAGCACGGATTTTGTACCCGGGAAGGGATATACCAGGGAGGAATGGCTTAAGATGGTAACCATCCGTTATGCCATGAGCCTGACCTCCTTTCAGAAATATATTGGCACCACGGTGGCTTCCAACGTCAGTGAAGAGACGGTGGCCGTGATCAAGGAAAATTCAGATTCTCTGCCGGGAGTCACTATAGAGGAGGATACGGTACGGCGCTATGTGGACAGCCAGTATTTTGCCCATGTGCTGGGGTATACCGGAAAAATTTCCTCTGAGGAGCTGACCGAACTGAATGAGGAGGCTGCAGCCGCAGGAGGAAGCGCAAATACCTACAGCATAAACGATGTGGTGGGAAAGAGCGGCATTGAAGCCTATATGGAGACCACTCTGCAGGGGACAAAGGGCTTTGAGCGGGTCATTGTGGACAATACCGGAAAGGTGATGAACATTGTGGAGCGGGTGGAGCCTCAGTCGGGAAACGATGTTTATCTGACCATAGACAAGGAACTGACCGAGGCTGTTTACAATATTGTGGAGCAGAAAATGGCGGGACTTCTCTCCAGCAAGATCGTCAATGCCAAGACCTATGTGGCTGGAGAAAATTCGGACAGCTCCGACATTGTAATTCCCATTTATGACGTGTATTTTGCGCTGATTGACAACCAGATTATCGATGTAAAACGCTTTTCCCAGGCAGACGCCGGAGAAAAGGAGGCGGAGGTTTACGATAAATTCCTTGCTTACAGACAGTCCGTTTACGATGAGCTGCGCTATGAGCTGACGGAAGGAATTACGCCCTACAACCAGCTTTCCACGGAATATCAGGTATATCAGAGCAATATTGTACAGCTTTTAAACAGAAACGGCGTGATCATGACTGAGGCTGTGGATTCCCAGGATTCCACCCAGATTGCCTGGGCAGTGGATGAGGTCATCAGTCTGAACGAATATTTGAAATATTGTATCGCTCAAAACTGGATCGATGTAAGCAAGCTGGAGCTGGACGATCAATATTCCGATTCTGCTGAAATTTTTGACAAGCTGGTGTCTTATATCATTGAAATGATTGACAAAAACAGTGAGTTTCAGAGACGCTTCTACAAATATATGCTGTTAAACGATGTGATAAGCGGCAGAGACGTGTGCATGATTCTCTGCGAGCAGAATGCCGTGGAGGTTCCTGTGGAGGACGAGGAAGCCCTCTATAACGGTTCCATGACGGCTTACCAGTTTATGAAAAACCGCGTTGACAATCTGGACGTGACGCCTGGGCAGCTGGCGCTGGATCCCTGCAACGCCTCCGTGGTGGTCACGGACGTGAATACGGGAGATGTGCTGGCCATGGTATCTTATCCTGGAATTGACAACAATAAAATGGCCAATTCCATTGATGCGGAATATTACGCATGGCTGCAGACGGACAAGGCAAGCTCTCAGTTAAACCATGCCACCCAGTCCCCTATGGCTCCCGGCTCCACCTTTAAAATGGTGACTGCGGCTGCCGGACTTACGGAGGGTGTGGTGGATATAAATGACAGAGTAAACTGCGTGGGAACCTTTACTGCCATCACCCCGTCCCCCAGATGCTGGAGGCGGTCCGGCCACGGAAATGAAACGCTGGTGACTGCAATACGGGATTCCTGCAACTATTTCTTTTACAATATAGGGTATATGCTTTCCACCAGGTCAGGCGTGTACAACGAGACCGAAGGTCTGGATACCCTTTACCAATATGCCGATCTGTTTGGACTCACGGAAAAATCGGGAGTGGAAATTACAGAAGCCTCCCCCAATGTGTCGGATACGGACCCGGTCCGTTCTGCCATTGGACAGGGAAGCAACAGCTTTACTACGGTTGGGCTGGCCAGATATGTGACCACAGTTGCCAATCGGGGTACCTGCTTTGAGCTGACCCTCCTTGACAAGGTTGCGGATTCTCAGGGCAATGTGTTAGTGGAATATGAGCCTGAGGTGAGAAACACCGTGGACTTATCGCAGGACTATTGGAACAGCGTTCATTCAGGCATGCGTCAGGTGGTGGAGAACAAGAGCTATTTTGGCGATCTGGCAGTGAATGTAGCCGGAAAGACGGGTACGGCGGAGCAGACCAAAACCAGACCCAATCATGCGCTTTTTGTCTGCTTTGCGCCCTATGAAAGTCCGGAAATTGCCATCACCACCAGAATTCCCTATGGCTATTCCTCAGACTATGCGGCCCAGGCTACCCGGGATATTATCAAATATTACTACGGGCTTGCCGAAGAGGAGGATCTGATTACCGGTACGGCGGATGCGCCGGACGGCGGTATTTCCAATGAAATGTAACAGGAGTGAGAAGGATTGAAGGACAAGGTGATTATTAAAAGCTTTCCAAACGGAATCACTCTCCACATGGATGAGGAGACGGATTTTGACGATATTTTGGAAGAGCTTGCCTTTAAGTTTTCTGAGGCCAGAAATTTTTTCGGCACGGCCAGCGTGGTCCTTTCCATGGAGGGAAGGGCGCTTTCGCCGGCCCAGGAGATTCTGGTGCTGGAGACCATAAGGAAATCCAGCAGCGTCAATGTGGTCTGCATTGTAGGGAAGGACGAGGCCACCAACAAAAAGTTTATCAAGGCCCTCCAGCATGTGGAAAAAAAGCTGACCGGAGGGGACGAGGGCCAGTTTTACAAGGGAACCTTAAAGAACAGGGAGGTTTTGGAGACCGAAAACAGCATTGTGATCCTGGGGGATGTGTACCCGGGGAGCGCCGTGATTTCCGCCAGAAATATCATTATTCTGGGGGGATTGTACGGAGAAGCCTATGCAGGGGGAAACGGGCAGGAAAACGCTTATGTAGTAGCGCTTGAAATGGAGCCGGAAAGATTAAAAGTCGGCGATTTCAAATATAAGTCAAATACCAGACAGTCAAAATGGGGCATTCGCCCGAAGGTACAGCCGAAAATTGCATATGTGAAGAACCGGAAGATTGTTTTTGAACCGCTTACCAAAGAATTACTGGACTCAATTTAGGCTTTTACAGTCCAGGGGACGACATATTCTAAACAGGAGGATTTGCAGTATGGAAAACAATTTTTCTGCGAAAGAAAAGCGTTCGGAGGAAAGGGGCTCCGAGGTAATTGTCGTCACTTCAGGAAAAGGCGGTGTGGGGAAAACCACCACATCTGCAAATGTAGGAACCGGTCTTGCAAAGCTGGGCAAAAAAGTATGTCTGATCGATACTGATATCGGACTGCGCAATCTGGATGTTGTGATGGGATTGGAGAACAGGATTGTATACAATCTTGTGGATGTAGTGGAGGGAAACTGCCGGGTAAAGCAGGCCCTGATCCGGGACAAGCGTCATCCGGGACTGTATCTGATGCCCTCTGCGCAGACCAGGGACAAGTCGGCTGTGTCGCCGGGGCAGATGGTTAAGGTGATTGATCATCTGCGGGAGCAGTTTGATTACATTATTCTGGACTGCCCTGCGGGGATAGAGCAGGGGTTTCAGAACGCTATTGCCGGCGCGGACAGGGCCCTTGTGGTCACAACGCCTGAGGTTTCTGCCATCCGCGATGCAGACAGAATCATAGGGCTTTTGGAGGCCAATGGGTTTAAACAGATGGATTTGATCATCAACAGGCTGCGCATGGATATGGTGAAAAGAGGGGATATGATGTCTGCCTCCGATGTAGTGGATATTCTGGCAATTCCATTGATTGGAATTATCCCTGATGATGAAAATGTGGTGGTGGCCACCAATCAGGGGGAGCCCTTGGTGGGCAACGATACGCCTGCGGGAAGGGCCTATGCCAATGTGGTGCTGCGCGTGGAGGGGAAGGAGGTACCCTTCTTAAATTTTGACAAGGGAATTTCATTTTGGACGAGGGTAACGGGCATTTTTCATAGAGCATAAGGAGGAATGATGTTATGAAGCATTTTTTTCGCAAGAAAAGCTCCTGCCAGGTTGCCAAGGACAGATTGAAGATTTTGCTGATTTCTGACCGTGTAAATTGCTCGCCGGAAATGATGGAGCTGATAAAAACAGATATTGCAAAGGTGATATCAAAGTACATGAAGATAGATTCTGCCAATATGGAGATCCAGATAAACGCCAAGGGGAGCAAGAACGGGAGAGGAATGAAAACGCCTACCCTGTATGCAAATATCCCCATTCTTGATCTGCATAAGCAGTAGAAAAACAGAAAGGAAGCTATGTTCAAAAATTACAGGATACGCGATTATGATTTTAAGCTGATATTGATGCTGGTGGCTCTTTCGGCCATCGGCGTCATGGCCATCGGAAGCGCGGAGGAATCCCTTCAGACAAGGCAGCTTGCAGGAGTGGCAGCGGGGGTAGCAGCCATGATCGTTATTTCCTTCTGCAACTACTCCGTGATACTTCGGTTAAACTGGCTGATGTATTTTGGGAATATTGCGCTGCTTGGACTGGTAATGATTATGGGAGACGATGCCAACGGCGCCCAGCGGTGGCTGGAAATAGGGGGGCTTCGCTTTCAGCCGTCGGAAACTGCGAAAATTTTATTGATTTTATTCTTTGCACAGTTTATTATGAAATACAAGGAGAAGTTAAATAGCTTTAAAATGATCGCGGCCTGCGCTGCGTTGATTGCGGTGCCCTGGTATATGGTAAAGGAGCAGCCTGCGCTGTCCACCAGCATTGTCCTGATCGTTGTATTTTGTGTGATTATGTTTGCCGGGGGCATCAGCTGGAAGCTGGTGCTGGGGGTGCTTGCAGTGATTATTCCGGCTGTGGCTATTGTGATTTCCCTTGCGCTGCAGCCGGACAACTCCGTGCTCGAGGACTATCAGAGAACCAGAATCCTTGCCTTTATCAATCCGGAGGAATATGCCAGTGAGGAGGCCTACCAGCAGTTAAATTCTGTGATGGCAATCGGATCGGGACAGCTGGATGGAAAGGGCTATAAAAACAATGAGATCACATCGGTAAAAAACGGTAATTTTATATCAGAGGCAGAGACGGATTTTATCTTTGCGGTGATCGGTGAGGAGTTTGGCTTTAAGGGCTGTGTGGTTGTGATTGCTCTGCTGTTTTTGGTGGCTTTAGAGTGCATATCCATCGCCAGAAAGGCCAAGGATACGGCAGGAACCATTATTGCAGCGGGAATGGGGGGGCTTGTGGCCTTTCAGAGCTTTTTTAATATTGGAGTGGCAACCTTTCTGCTTCCCAACACAGGACTGCCGCTTCCGTTTATCAGTTATGGTCTGACTTCGCTGATGAGCCTGTTCATAGGAATGGGGTTTGTATTGAACGTAAGGCTTCAGGCGAAAAAATCAAATAGAGAGAGGGTATAAATATGAACATTGCTTTGATTGCACATGACGCAAAAAAGAAACTGATGCAGAATTTCTGTATCGCGTATCGGGGGATTCTCAGCAAAAACGATCTGTACGCCACAGGTACAACGGGAAGGCTGATAGAGGAGGTTACCAATTTAAGCATACACAAATACCTTGCTGGGCATCTGGGGGGAGAGCAGCAGATTGGAGCGCAGATTGAGCACAATGAGATTGATCTTGTGATTTTTCTGCGGGACCCTTTGACACCCAAGTCCCATGAACCGGACGTAAACAATGTGGTGAAGCTTTGTGATATGCACAATATTCCGCTGGCTACCAATCTTGCAACGGCGGAACTGCTGATCAAATCCCTGGACAGAGGAGACTTAGAGTGGCGTGAAATGTACAAGTAAGAAGCGCATAATTTTGGCTTGGATTCTGCTGGCTGCCGTTCTTTCCCTGGCAGGCTGCTCCGGGACATCCTTCGATATGCCTTACAGTGTGGATTCCCAGGTGAGCAGCTTTAATGTGCTGGCCGGCGGACAGAGCGCTCAGACAGCGGCTTCCTTTGCGGAGGATCTGTGTGTGGTCACGGGGGACGTCATGGATGACGCGTCTGTGGATATGTCCCAGGCCCAGGCAGCTGTGCTCCTTGATGTGAACAACAAGGAGGTGCTCTATGCCAAGAATGCCCATGAACGTCTGTATCCGGCCAGTCTGACAAAGGTGATGACGGCTCTTGTGGCCTTGCAGAACGGTTCCCTGGATCAAGTGCTTACAGCTTCCTCTGCTGTGAATATTACGGAATCCGGAGCCCAGCTGTGCGGTGTGAAAAGCGGGGATACCATGACCCTGGATCAGGCTCTGCATATTCTCCTGATGTATTCTGCCAATGATGTGGCTATGATGATTGCGGAAAATATCGGCGGCTCGGTGGAACGCTTTGTGGAAATGATGAATGAGGAGGCGCTGCGTCTGGGAGCCACAAACACTCATTTTGCAAATCCCCATGGTCTTTCTGATGACAGTCATTACACCACAGCCTATGACCTGTATTTGATCTTCAACGAGGCTGTGAAATATGAATCTTTTAACGAGATCATACATATGACCAGCTATCAGACAGTTTATTATGACCAGGAGGGAGAGGCGAAGGAGATTTCCTTTGAAACCAGTAATCTTTTTCTGCGGGGCACCTATCAGACGCCTGCCAATGTGACGGTGATCGGAGGCAAAACGGGAACCACCAATGCTGCGGGGCATTGTCTGATTCTGCTGTCCAGAGATGTTAATGGAGCGCCTTATATCTCGGTGATTCTGCGCGCCCAGGCCAGGGATGTGCTGTATGCGGAGATGGCTGATCTGTTAGACGAAATCAACAAATAGAGGTTGTTTTTTGATATAAGATAAACTATAATAGAAACAGATAGAAAATTTCTTATCACTAATTTACAATAGGAGGGTTACCGATGGTTCAGTTAATTGTAGGCAAGAAGGGCAAGGGCAAGACAAAGCATTTATTGGACAAAGTGAATAGTGAGGTAAAAAATATTTCCGGCAGCATCGTATATTTGGATAAAAGCACCAAGCATATGTACGAGCTGAACAATAAGGTGCGGCTGATTAACGTCTCCGAATACCTTGTTGAAAATGATAGTGAATTTCTCGGATTTGTGTGCGGAATCATTTCGCAGGACCACGATCTGCAGCAGATGTATTTTGACAGCTTTTTGAAAATTTCCTGTCTGGAGTCGGCAGATATCACAGCTGCAGTATCCAAGCTGGAAAAGATCAGCGAAACCTTTGGCGTGGACTTTATACTCAGTATTTCTCTGGATGAGGCGGATCTTCCGGAGAGCCTAAAGGAAAAGGTAATTATCTCCCTGTAATTTATGCTGTAATAGGATTTGAATAAAGGTGAAAACGTAAGAAAAGCCTCGGATGTATACCGAGGCTTTTGCCAAGTTAGGTGGAGGCTCGAAAATTGGCAAAAAACAAAGTGAAAAAATATAGAAAGCCTTTGAATCTGAATATCGGAATGATTATTTTCGGCGTAGTGTTCGTCTATGTGGTAATCTGTATTATCATGTATTTCCAGACCACCCATATTGTCCGCTACGAGGTGCAGGAGGGGTCTTTGGCCACGGATAATCTTTACCGCGGCGTGATATTGCGAAATGAGACGGTGGTGAACACAGAGGCTGCAGGATATGTAAATTATTATGCCAGAGAAGGCGAGAGGGTAGCCAAAGGGGATCTGGTTTATACCATAGATGAGACAGGGAGGCTGAACGAATACCTGGAGGACTTAAGCCTTGGAGAAAATTCTCTGAGCGATAAGGAGCTGGCGGAATTTAGAAGTGAGATTGTAAGCTATATGCACGGCTTTGAACCCCAAAATTATGAGAGTATTTATGAATTTAAAAATTCTTTGAAAAATACGGTGCTGAAGCTTGCCAATGCCAGTATGCTGGAGGGCATAAACGACATAAGCGACACCTCGGGCATTGCCAATATTGTCAATTTCTGCAATGCACCTGAGACAGGCGTGGTTGCCTATTGGACAGACGGGTATGAGGGACTGACCGCAGATGCCGTTACGGAAGAGGTTTTTGACGAAAAAAATTATGAAAAGACCCAGTATCTTGGAAATGAGCTTTCCGAGGCTGGTACACCGGTGTACAAGCTTTCCACCAGCGAGACATGGTCTCTTGTGATTCCCATTGAGCCGGACAGAGGCGCCCAGCTGGAGCAGGAGGGCTATGTAAAGGTGCGTTTCCTTAAGAATCAGTATGAATCCTGGGGGCAGGTAAAGCTTTTGAATAACGGGGACGGCAATACTTATCTGCAGCTGACCTTTACAAATTCCATGATTACCTTTATCTCGGACCGCTTTTTGGATGTGGAGCTGATTTTCTATGAGGAAACCGGCTTGAAGATTCCAAATTCCTCCATTGTGGAGAAGGAATTTTTCCTGATCCCCGAGGAGTATGTGACCCAGGGCGGCGATAACGGAAGCGACGGCGTGATCAGGCAGTGCTATCTGGAGGACGGCACCATATCCAGTGAATTTGTGGAGACGGAGGTCTATTATTACGACAGTGATACCGGGGAGTACTATCTGGATGTTTCTATCCTGAATTCAGGCGATGTGCTGCACAAGACGGACAGCCAGGAGACCTATACGGTGAGCAGGCGGGCTACGCTGATTGGGGTCTATAATATGAACAAGGGATATGCTGACTTTAAGCAGATTAATATATTGTACCAAAATGATGAATATTCCATTGTGGAAGCCAACACCCGGTATGGGCTGAATGTTTACGATTACATTGTACTGGACGCTGAGGCGGTCAGCGACGATCAATTTATCTATGAATAAGGAGAGGCTATGATTGCAGACAGAATCAAACAAGTGAAGGAAAATGTCAGGGAGGCTTGTAAGGAGGCCGGAAGGGACGAAAAAGAGGTGACGCTGATCGCGGTCAGCAAGACAAAGCCCGTTTCTCTTCTGAGAGAGGCTTATGAAGCTGGAATAAGAGATTTCGGGGAAAACAAGGTGCAGGAGCTTGTGGACAAGATAGAGCAGCTTCCGGGGGACATCCGCTGGCATATGATTGGACATCTGCAGCGCAATAAGGTAAAGTATATTGTGGGAAAGGTCTGGCTGATTCATAGTGTGGATTCCTACAGGCTGGCGGAGGAAATCAACAGAGAAGCGCAGAAAAAGCACACAGAGGCCAACATTCTCATCGAAGTGAATATGGCCCAGGAGGAGAGTAAATTTGGAGTCTCTCCTAAGGATGCCCCGGCGCTTGTGGAAGAGATTTCCAAACTGCCGGCTGTTCATATAAAAGGCCTTATGACAGTTGCTCCCTTTGTGGAGAATGCAGAAGAAAACCGCTGTTTTTTTCGAAAATTGAAACAATTGTCTGTTGACATAGCGGAAAAAAACATTGATAATGTTTCTATGAATATTCTTTCCATGGGAATGACAGGAGATTATCAGGTTGCAGCGCAGGAGGGCGCCGTTTACATCAGAGTAGGCACCGGAATTTTCGGCGAACGGGATTATAGTGTTTAGGAATAAAGGAGAGTAATTACAATGGGTGTAATGGACAAGTTTTTGAATTACATGAAGATCAACGAAGAAGACGATGATTACTATGATGATGAATATTTGGATGAAGATGAGGAAGAAGTAGCTCCAGCGCCCAGAAAGTCAAATTCTTCCAAGGCGAAGGATGCGGAGGAGTACGAGGAGAGGGGAAGCAGAAGGGCATCCCAGCCTAAGGTGACTCCCATACGCCAGTCCGTGACAAAAAGAATGCCGAATGCAAGCGGAATGGAGGTTTGCGTGATCAAACCCACCTCAGTGGAGGATGCGCGGGAAATTACGGAAACGCTTCTGGCAAACAGAACCGTAGTGCTGAATCTGGAAGGGCTGGATGTGGACATTGCACAGAGAATTATAGACTTCACTTCGGGCTCCTGCTTTGCAATATCGGGTAATCTGCAGAAGATTTCCCATTATATTTTTATTATCACGCCTGCAAGCGTAGATGTTTCGGGGGATTTTCAGGATATTTTCGGAGGAACCTTTGAGTCTCCCATCAATAA
>NZ_CEWDFQ010000026.1:0-16382 GCF_982438285.1 Acetatifactor sp.
CTGTACGATGAGGCAAAGAAGCTGGCGGTAAAGCTGATCGGCGAGTATGGGGACTTTCTTTCTGGAGAAAGAAAATTGTCTCCCGTTTATGAAAAAACCTTCGATTCCAAGCTTCCAATGCCGAAGGAAAAAACCGGGGAAAAAATATCAGCACATGACCAAAGGAGAGCGCAATGAAAGAGAAAAAAAAAGGATTTCGCCTGACCAGGGCAGAAAAAAGCTGGATATTGTATGATGTGGGAAATTCTGCCTTTACCCTTTTGATATCCACCATTATGCCTATTTATTTTAATTATCTGGCGGACAGCGCGGGAGTATCCTCGGTGGATTATCTGGCCTTTTGGGGCTATGCAGCCTCCGCTGCAACCCTGGCGGTAGCCTTTTTGGGACCGGTATTCGGTGCGCTGGCAGATACCAAGGGCTATAAGAAGACATTGTTTATCGTATCTCTTCTTGTGGGTGCCGCAGGCTGCATCAGCCTGGGATTGGCAAGGCAGTGGCTGATCTTTCTGATTATTTTTGTGATTGCCAAGGTAGGGTATTCGGGAAGCCTGATCGTATATGACTCCATGCTTTCGGATGTGACTGACAATGACCGCATGGATAATGTTTCCTCTCTTGGCTATGCCTGGGGCTATATCGGAAGCTGTATACCCTTTGTGGTGTGCTTGGGGCTTGTGCTGGGAGCGGAGCCTCTTGGACTTTCCATGGAAAATGCCATGGCAATTTCCTTTGTCATTATCGCTCTTTGGTGGCTTGGAATGACGGTTCCTCTCTTAAAGGACTACAGACAAAAAAACTATGTGGAAAAGAAAAAGAATGCGGTATTCGAGAGCTTTCAGCGTATCGGCAGGACACTGCTGAACGTGCGGAAAGAAAAAAAGATATTTCTGTTTCTGCTTGCCTTCTTCTTCTATATTGACGGTGTTTACACGATTATCGATATGGCCACCGCATACGGCTCCGCGCTGGGCTTCGACAGCACCGGACTGCTTCTGGCTCTTTTGGTGACGCAGATCGTGGCCTTTCCTTTTGCGATTTTGTTTGGAAGGCTTGCCAGAAGCATTGCTGCCCATAAGCTGATTGCCGTATGTATTGCCGCTTATTTCGGCATTGCCGTTTTTGCCATGTTTTTGACTGTGCAGTCTCAGTTTTGGGTGCTTGCGGTGCTGGTGGGAATGTTCCAGGGAGGCATACAGGCGCTTTCCAGGTCTTATTTTGCACGCATCATACCCCCTGAGAAGTCAGGTGAATATTTTGGCCTCATGGATATCTGCGGAAAAGGTGCTTCCTTTATGGGAACCACTGTGGTCAGTGTGGTGTCCCAGCTGACCGGTGATATCAATAAAGGGGTGGGAATGATCGCCGTTTTGTTTGCCATAGGAATGGCGTTGTTTTGGCTTGCGGTGAAGGTAAAGGAAGATACCGTATAAAGAGATATGCAGTATAGGATATACAGTATAAAAAGATATACCAGGGGCAGCTGTGGCTCATGTATAGGCAACAGCTGCCCCTGAAATTGTGATAATGCTTATTCGGGCGTAAGCAGGGAGGTGCAGCGCCGGAGAGTAATCCTTTTGATGCAGGGATGCGCTCCCAGAGGCTGGCACCATACAAGGGGAGGCTCTTCCTCCAGCCATTCCCGGCAGAGATGTACCACATGCGGGTCTCCTCCGGCCATAACGGGAAAGCCCTTTTCCGCAGACAAAAGACGCCCGATGACCCGTCCCTTGTGGAGGAAGGTCAGCTTCACATCCTGAGCCTCAACAAAAAGCTTTAAGTCCTTGTGCTGCGTGGGAGCCAGGGGAAGTTTAAGCAAGATATCCTCTTTAGGAGACAGCTCTAAAGGGAAGAACGCCTCCCTGGCCTCTTTGGGGAATGTGATCTGTTCAATGGGGACCGTTCTATAGGAGCAGTCCTTTATTTTTTTACCATACAAAAGAAGTACATCTCCCACGGCATCTGAATAAAACCGCCGCAAAATCCGCAGGCAGAGCTCTATCCGTCCGCTGCCTGCATAGGCGCTCAAATCCATATAAGGGTTTCCGGGCGCTGCCTTTCCCTCAAAATGTCCGTTTACATACACATAGATGATACAGTCTGCTTTTGTGAAATGGAGAAAGAGACTGTCTGCAGCTTCCGGAATATCCACCCATTTGTCGTATACGCCTCGAAAGGGCATGGACGCGCGGTTATAGCTGTCGATGGAAGAAAGGGTCTGAAAGCTTGAGTGGCGGAAAAAATACCAGTCCGAAACAGGCTGTTCGTCCAGGTCAAACAGCCAGTTTTCACTCAGATTGATCCGTCCCGTAATCTGAAAGATGCCGGAAAGACCCTTGAGAGAACCCATATGCAGAGAGGGACAGCGCACATCGTCAAAATTGCTGTGTCCCCAGATTTCCGTAAAAATGTCGAAACATCCCCCAGGCAGCTCACGTTCCAGACAGCCTCCCGAAGAAAAGCCGGTTTCCAGCAAACCCCCATCCTTGCGAATGGTAAAAATATCAGCCACATTTTGGAACAAAAGCTGGGAGGGCTCCTTCAGGGAGAAGGAATAACACCCTGCACCCCGGTACTGGCCCAGCAGTTCCATGGGAAGAACATCTCCTTTCAGCTCTGGACCTTCCGGAAGACGCAAAGGGGCCAGCAGAGTGTGTGTAAGGCTTTCCGCAGTTATCTGGCTTTCAGCGCTTCCAAAGATGTCAGGGAGCCCCGGAATGTGAGACAAAGCCATCTGCCGGGGACTGCCAACGACCAGGGTCACTCCCTTCACACTGTAATGCTTTGGTTCTTGGCCGGGAGTTCCCTCCAGGAAAAACAGCTCCCCACTCACAGCCAGACGGGTGCTGAAAGAACCCTCTCCGTACATGCCTACGGTGACTGCGCCTTCCTTTTCTTCTATGTATGCGACTTCATAGCTGCTGTCCTTTAGGACTGCGCTGCCATCCCGGGATAAAACCAGGTTGACCGGCAGCAGTCTGGTCTCCAGGGGAGGGATTTCCAGCAGATGACGCTGACCGTCATGACTAAATTCCATGGAGGGCCAACCTCCCAGATTGGATACGGAAAAAAGGCCGCCCCGGTCTGTCTGCAGCAGGAAGCCCTTGCAGGAAACGCCGGACGCGCACAGAGAAATATGCTCAGGGTGTGCGGGCCTCCCCTTCCCAATGCTTTCCCCCAGGGAAAGAAGCAGGCCCGAAAGGAGTCTGGCCTGGTAAAATTCTGCAGTCACTTCCCCGGCGGAGCCGATCATGGAATGAAAATCATAGTCGCTGGCCAGCAGAGACAGCGGGGCGTCCGAGGGCCCCCAGTTGGTGATGCCGTTGTACCATTCAAGCGTGCTGCCTGCAGTCTGATTGTAAGGGCTGATAAGCTTTGCGCCGCAGGAGAGCAGACGCTTTAGAAAGCTGTGCTCACGGTTGGTTTCTGTGACCAGGAGGGGCATTTTTCGTTGAAAAGCAGCCTGGCAGAGATGAAGCGTTCTCTCTTCCAGACCCGGATTGTCTGCAGAGGCATATACATTGAAGGCGGTGTGCAGGCCTGGCGTCAATCCTCCGCCCCGCAGTAAATCGTTTTGTCCGCAGCAGTAAAATAAAGGTACGGAAATGCCGAAAGACCGGGCCTTTTTCAAGAGCTTTTCCATGTAGGTCACCGGACTTTTACAGTCAAAAAAATCCAGCTCGTTTTCGATCTGCATACAGATCACAGTGCCATTGCAGGTAATCTGGAAGGGCGCTATAAGCGGCAGGATATGCGCATACCATTCCTCAATGCAGCGCAGAAAGGCAGGATCATCCTGACGCACCGGTATCTTTTCCGGCCACAGCCAGGCCGGCAGGGCGCCGCCGTCCCACTCAGAGCAAATATAAGGGCCGGGCCTTGCGATGACGAACAGCTCATGCTCTGCCGCCAGGGAAAGAAATCGGCCAACGTCCCTCTGCCCGGAAAAATCCCATACGCCGGGAGCAGTTTCATGAAAATTCCAGGGAAAGTATACGTCTATGGCATTGTAGCCCGCCGCCTTCAAAAGCAGCATGCGGTCTTCCCAGCGTTCCTGGGGAATCCGAAAGTAAAACAGAGAGGACGCCAGAAGTATTTTGGATTTCCCGTGAATAGAGATGCCCTTTTCATCTAAACGGATGGGGAAACAATTCTTGGTGTCGTTGCAGGTCATAGTAATATCCTTTCTGAAATGGATGGAGTTTTCAGCCCTTAAGGCCGCTGTGAACCATTCCGTTTGTAATCTGTTTTTCAAATATCATGTAAATGATCAATATGGGAATCAGGGCACATACGGTTCCGGCCATGATTATGGTGTACTGCATGGTGTGCTCTGACTGGAAAAAGCTAAGGCCCAGCTGTATGGTATACTTTTCCCTGGAATTTAAGTAGATCAAAGGAGCCGTATAGTCATTCCACACCTGGACGAAGGTAAAGATAATCAAAGTGGAGAGGGCAGGCTTTGCCTGAGGCAGCATGACGGATAAAAAGGTCCGAAATTCCCCGGAGCCGTCAATCCGCGCAGCCTCGATCAGCTCTTTTGGAACGGTGAGGAAAAACTGGCGCAATAAAAAGATACCGAAGGCGCTGGCCAGCTGTCCGAAAATCAGGGCCAGATGGGTGTCGGTAAGGCCCATGGCGCTGATAATCTGATATTGGGGAATCATAATCGTATGCCAGGGAACCATCATAGTAGCCAGGTAAAGGCCAAATAGAAATCTGCTGCCCTTAAAGGGAATCACGGCAAAGGCATATGCAGCCATTGCGCTGATGATGACCTGTCCGGCCGTAGCGGCTACGGCCACCTTTATGGTGTTGAAATAATATTGTAAAAAGGGTTCTTCCGTCCACACCTTCACATAATTGGAGAGATTCACAGGATTGGGAATCCATTGAATGGGTGTGGTGAACACCTGGGTGTCATATTTGAAGGAGGTGGAAAGCATCCAGAGAAAGGGGAATATCATCCCAAGGGATATAAACAGCATCAACAGGTAAAAGGGGATATCCCATTTTTTTGATTTAACCATAACACACCTCCTTAGTCATAGTTGACCCAATATTTCTGCAAGGCAAACTGGATCAGAGTGATTACAAGTATGATGGCAAACAGAAAATAGGCAATGGCGGAAGCGTAACCCATATGGGAGCGCTGAAAGCCCTCGTAGTAAATTCTGTAGGCCAGCACATTGGTGCTCATCCCCGGACCTCCCTGGGTCATTACATTGATCAGGTCAAACACCTGGAAGGAGCTGATGGTCACCAGGATGAGATTTAAAAATATGGTGGGCGTCATCATGGGCAGCGTAATCCTAAAATAGCGCTGAGGCGCCGTTGCGCCGTCCAGGGCGGCGGATTCGTAGAGGCTGTCGGGAATATTCTGCATTCCCGCAAGAAAAATCAGCATATAATAGCCGCAGAATTTCCAGATGGAAACTATGATCACGGCGTAGAGAGCCCAGTCCGTGGACGCCAGCCATTTGGGCGGGTTTTGAATGCCGATCTGCGTCAGTATGGTGTTAAGGGGTCCGCCGGAGGGATTAAAGATCATCTTCCAAATGATGGCAACAGATACCATGGAAGAGATATAGGGGAGAAAAAAAACAGTGCGGAACAATTTCCGCAGTCTTGTAAGCCGATTCAGCAAGGTTGCAAGAAGCAGAGAAAAAAGCATGGTCAGCGAGGAATACAAAGCCGCATAGATCACATTGTTTTTGAGGGAAACCTTAAAATAACGGTCATCAAACAAATCTATGTAATTTTTAAGACCGATAAACTGGTAGTCCCGGGAGAGTCCGGTATAGTCTGTAAGACTATACCAGAATCCCAGAATGATCGGAAGAAACATAAACAGAGCAAAGGCTGACAGGCTTGGAAGAACAAACAGCCATCCGATTATGTTCTGCTTTCGTTTTGTTTTGTGCATATCAATTCACCTCCCGGAGAGGACGGGTCACTGTTGGATTTCTGCGCGCCGTTCCTCAAAGTTGGAAAGGGTATCCTCAAGAGACTGCTCACCGATGAGGTAAAGCTCCATTTCCTCCTGATAAATGGTTACCAGCTCGCTGTAGGAGGAGGTAAACAGCGTTTCCTGCAGCTTCTTGGGCCCGAGAATATTTTCTGCGCCTTCCACACCGATTGCCTCTTCAAAAGCAGCGGTTACCTCATCATCAATGTAGGCGGGAATGGCTCCTGCCTGCGCCACCAGCATTGCGGCTTCCTTTCCTGCCACAAACTGGATGAAATCATAGGCTGCTTCCTTTTTCTCTGAGGTTGCGTTGATACCGATAAAGGTGCTCACACCTCCGATGGTGACAGGGTCGTCTGTCTCCTCTACCTGGGGAAGGACGGCAATGCCCAGCTCAAAGGTTTCGTTTAACTGCGGGTTGTTTTCCAGCATGGTCAGAATGTCACTGATGGTCCATTCTCCCCCGGGATACATAGCGCTGCCTCCATTGCAGAAGAAGTTAATGGCATCTGTGCCGCTGCTCTTCATGTCCGTGTAGCTCATATGAGAATTGTCCTCGTTGTAAAAGCGGTTCAGCCGGGATAGCCAGGTGCCAAGAGGCGTCAGATCGTCATCGGTCAGGTTGGAGCCCTCCTGGGTCACAGAGTAAATACAAGTGTTCCAGTCGGGAATATAGCTGCCGTAAAAGCGGTCGGTTCCTTCTCCGCTTGTCAGGGAGAGCGCCAGGTCTGCATATTCATCCCAGGTCAGATTATCAGGGTATTCCACTCCCATTTCGTCAAAGATTGCTTTGTTGTAGAACAAGGCATAGGCGGAGGAGCGATAGGGCAGTGCGTAAAATTTGTCATCCACCTGGGTCTCGGCAAAGCCGGTACCGTAAACGGAAACATCCAGGCCGCTGTCAGCAATGTATTCCGTGATGTCTGCCAGATTTCCTGTGGAGGCCAGATTGGCCAAAAGAGAACCGGAACGCATATTGAACACGTCAATATCATTGCTTCCGGAAAGCATGGTAATCAGCTTATCATCATAATCCGAGCTGTTTACCTGGGTCATTTTTACTTCGGCAATCGTGCTTTGCGCGTTATAGGCATCCACGATTTCCTGCAGGTAGTCGCCCTCGCTCCAGGCGTAATAATTGATTACTACCTTTTCGGAGGAGACATCCTCCGTGGTCTGGGAAGCGTCTTGCGTCTGGGACTGGGTGCTTTCCTGGGCGGTGCTGCCCGAACCGGTGTCAGTGCTTCCACATCCGGTCAGAATACAGCTGCCTATCATACAAACTGCCAGTGACATAGATAGTAATTTTTTGTGTTTCATCTGCATACCTCCTTGTCCGTTTAAACGGACCTTCCATTCAATGATTTGTAACGGATTGTAATGCCATTATAGGAAAAAAGGAGACCGTCGAAAAGCTGACCTTTTGTCGGTTCCATGACTGCAAAAGAAAAAAGATTAGAAAATCTAATCTTTTTTTGGTAAAACCGCACAATCAATCCTCCCGCTGTCTTTCTTTCACCTTGTCCATATAATAGAAGAATCCGCTGTTTTCTGCTTTTTGCAGTACATCCTCAATGGAGCGGCATTTCATTTTTCGGATAATGTTCCGGATATGAGTTTTCATGGTGGAGGGCTCGATGTATCTGGTCTGGCACACCTCCTTCTGGCTCATGCCCTCGTGCAGGGCATAGAGGATTTCTCTCTCCGTATCCGTCAAAAGCTGAATCAGATACAGGGTGTAGATGAGACTGTCCTCGTTATCCTTGATCCGTTTAAATTCCGTGCGGATTTTCCGTGCCACCTGGGGCTTCATCACGGAGCGTTCGTGATAGGCGTCCCTGACACACTGTACCAGAGAAGCCGGCGTTGCAGTTTTGAGGATGTAGTCGCAGGCTCCCGCCTGAAAGGCGGCATAGATCATGGCGTCCTCTTCGTATACTGTAAGAATTATGATTTTTATATGTGGAAATTGGGAAAGTATCTGCCTTGTGGCGGTAATGCCTGCATATTTGCTTTCCATTTCAATATCCATAAGGATCACGTCGGGGTGAGTGACTGCGCTCTTCAGGATAGCCTCATAGCCGTCCAGAGCGGTGGCTACTATTTCCATATCCTCTGCATGAGAGAGAATGTCCTCATATCTTCTGCAGAGGGAGGGAATATCATCCGCAATCATTACCTTAATTTTTTCATCTTTCATCTGTGGCTGCTCCTTCGTCTAAGATATCTTATTTTAATATGGGGAAATGAAGGGTAAAAATCGCTCCTCCAATAGGGGCGTTTTTAGCCTCTATTTTGCCGTCATGGCTTTTTACGATTCGTTTTACAAAGGAAAGACCGATTCCCCAGTTGTATTTTGTGGGTTTGGTGGAGGAAAAGGGTTCAAAAAGATTGTCCTCTATGGCTGGGGAAATACCGGGGCCGCTGTCCTGAAACTGAATCTGGATTTCATTTTCATACAGGAAGGTAAGAATCGTAAGAAGACGGGGACGATCCTTGGGCAGAGCAGCCATAGCTTCTACCGCGTTGATGATCAGATTGTGAAATATCTCCTGCATATAATGGCGGTCACAGAAAACAAAGACTTCCCGGGCGTCTGCCTTATATATGACCTCTACGTGGTGCTTTTCAAGCATTTCCCGGCATTGGGTCAGCGCGCCGTCTATCATTTCCAGGATATTGTTGCGGCTTTGATTTAACAAAATGCGGTTGGAATTCTTCTGCAGGGTGTCCAGACGCTCATAGACCTCCATGCAGCTTTGACGGATGTGCTCCAGTCTCTCTGTATCGGGATTGCCCTCCTGCAGCATCAGCTCTGCCTCGGATAAAATTCCCAAAAGCTCGTTTTTTACATAATGGCTGAAGGCTCTGGTAGAAATCTCCGAGGAGGAAAGAATACTGGAAAAAACGTAATCGTCATCCTCCATTTTCTGGATATCCTTATTATATCTGTGAAAATTAAACCACAAAAAAACAATCAGAAGCACCACCAAAAAGGGAAGAATACGCATAAGACCGATGTAGGGCGGCATTTTCAGAGACAGGTAGGCAGTATAATTCATGGAACGTGACAGCCATAAAAAGCAGTCAGGCAGAGAAAAAAACATATAAAAATACAGGCCGCAGATACAGATATCAATCACTACCAGCAGCCATTTGATGCGTCTCAGCTCCCGGATAGGCTCCTTTTTTCTGGCGGTGAGGATCAAACAGGCCGCAGAATACAAAAGGGTGACCAGATTGATCCAGACGGTAATGGAATGAAATACCTTGTAGCAGAAGCGGAAGATCGCGGGGTCAGGCAGAAAGCCGGCTCTGCCGAAATACAAAAAGCGAATAAAAAAAGTGCTGTACACCAATAGCTGCACTATCCAGAAAAGCCCGAGAAAAACCCGTATTTTTTTGTGGAGGGAAGTGCCCTTGAGGGGAAAATTACACTGAGAAAAAGCATAATTGCACAGAATGAACAGTATGCTGCAAAGATTCATCCCATTGACCAGAGAATCTTTTTTGATATTCAGATAGATCAGCCGGGAATAAAGACGATTGCTGATATTAAAGTACTGAAAAATTGCGTTGTCAAAATTATTATCCTTGGCCATATATATCATGGAGAGAATCGTTACGCCGATAAAGGAAAGAAGCATTCCAAACATGGACAGGGACTGCATATAATTTTTAGTTTTCTTTCGCATAGTGCACCTCTCAGCCATAAAACACGTCGATAATGCAATTATAACAAAAGCGTATCAAAAAAGCCAATGGGAGAAAAATCCACCTGCTGTAAGATTTTCACAAAAAGGCTCCATAAAATATTTTACAAAAATTTTCGAGGAATTTTGTTTGATTTTTTATCTGGTTCATAGTACTATAAATATATGCGCAGGTGCAGAGAGATGGGAAAACCGTCCCCCTGCCCTTTTTGACAGAAAGGAGTAGAAAGATTGCTGCACAATGAACTATTACGAGAAAAAGTATATGAATCCGTTACTTCTGTCCTGCCGATTACCATTATTGTTTTACTGCTCACCGTTACCATTGCTCCCCTGACGCCGGGGACGATGATGCTGTTTTTGTTTGGAGCAGTGCTTCTGATCGTGGGAATGGGCTTCTTCACCTTGGGAGTAGATATGTCTATGAATCCCATGGGAGAGGGCATTGGAGTACAGCTTTCCAAGGCAAAGAAAATCATTCTTCCGCTTTTGGTGTGTTTTGTGTTAGGGGTTTTGATTACCATTGCAGAGCCAGACCTGCAGGTGCTGGCTGAACAGGTGCCATCGATTCCCAACATGGTGCTGATCTGGACGGTGGCCATAGGAGTTGGCCTCTTCCTTGTGGTTTCGCAGATTCGAATTATTTTTGGAATTCCCATTTCCTACATTCTGATTTTTTTCTATGCGATTGTTTTTCTGCTGACCTTTTTTGTTCCCGAAGATTTTATTCCGGTTTCCTTTGACTCCGGCGGCGTTACCACGGGTCCGGTGACGGTTCCCTTTATCATGGCGCTGGGTATTGGTATGGCTTCCGTGCGAAGCGACAAAAATTCCAGCAGCGACAGCTTTGGCCTGACGGCCATCTGCAGTATCGGGCCGATTCTTTCCGTTATGATACTGGGTATCTGCTACAGCCCGGAGGATGCGGCCTATAGTATGGTGGAGCTTTCGGAGCTTGACAGCACCAGAGAGGTGGCAATGCAGTTTGCAAGAGCCTTTCCTGCCTATATGAAGGAGGTGGCAGTTGCGCTGATTCCCATTGCAGGTGTGTTTATTGTGTTCCAGTGTATTTTCCGCAGGTTCCACAGCAGGCAGCTTCTGCGTATTTTGTCGGGCTTTGTGTACAGCTACATAGGGCTGGTGCTCTTTTTGACAGGTGTAAATGTGGGCTTTATGCCGGCCGGACAGTATATCGGGTCTGCCGTTGCAGGAAGCAGCCAGCCCTGGGTGCTGGTTCCCATCGGCATGGTCATCGGCTACTTTATTGTGAAGGCAGAGCCTGCAGTGCAGGTGCTCACCAGACAGGTGGAGGACGTGACCAACGGCTCTATTACCCAGAAGGCCATCGGACACAGCCTCTCTATCGGTATCGCCTTTTCCGTTGGCATTGCTATGCTGCGTATTCTGACAGGGCTGAACATTATGTGGTTTTTGGTGCCGGGCTATTTGATTTCTCTTGTGATGACCTTTTTTGTACCCCAGATATTTACCGGTATTGCCTTTGACTCCGGCGGCGTGGCCAGCGGACCTATGACAACTACGTTTTTGCTTCCTTTGGCAATGGGAGCCTGTGAGGCGGCAGGAGGAAACGTGCTGACTGACGCTTTTGGCATTGTGGCCATGGTTGCTATGACGCCGCTGCTCACCATCCAGATGCTGGGTCTGGCGGATAATGTGCGCAAACGCATCAGAAAGCGCAAGCTTATTCTGCAGCTGAGAGAAGTGGAGGACAGCATCATTTATTTTGACTAACGTAAAATGTGAGGAAGAGATATGGCAGATAAAAAAAGTGTAAAGCTGGTGATAACCTTTGCGGAGCGCGGAAAAGGCAAGGCGTTGGCAAAACTGTACGCAGAGCAGGGAGTGCTCTGCAATTACCAGTCTATGGGGAGGGGAACGGCCTCCTCAGACCTTCTGGACGTTTTGGGGATTGGAAGCGCTGAGAAGGATATTTTGATCAGCATAACATCCAGGGAGAGATCGCAGCGGCTTTTGCGCAGGCTGGACGACGGTCTTGAAAGTGATATTTACGGCAGTGGAATTGCATTTGATATGTCCCTTACCGGGTTAAACAGTATCATTGCCACGGTGCTTTTAAACCAGCAGGAAAACGGAAACGGAGGAACGCAGATGGAAGCAAAGACAGATTACAGCCTGATTTTGGTTTCAGTGAATCAGGGACATACGGATGATGTGATGGATACGGCCAGACAGGCGGGAGCCAGAGGAGGCACTGTGATTCGGGCAAGGTGGGCCGGGCCTGAAGATACCAGTCAGTTTTACGGGATTTCCCTGCAGGCGGAAAAGGAGATTATCGCTATAGTGGCGGCGGGAGACCTGCGGAACGCTATCATGGAGATGATTAATAAAAAGCATGGGCTTAAGACGGAGGCCGCGGCCATGGTCTGCTCCGTGGGACTTGAGCATTATGTGAAATTTTCTTGACAGGCTGCGGACATAAATCAGGAGAGCAGGGGATGGAATGAATACGAAAGAAGTAAAGCAAAAGAGCATAAAGGGGCTCAAGACTATCATCTATGGGAGAACCCTCTTTGTGGTGGCTGCTTTTTTGGTGCAGTTTGCGCTGCTGTTTCTGGCATTTATTAGACTGCGCCAGTACAGCCTTTTCATCTACGGCTTATTTATATTGTTGAGCGTGGTGGTGGTGCTTCGCCTGTTTAACAGCGACGGGACTCCGGATTTTAAGCTGGTGTGGATGCTTCCCATTGTGGCGTTTCCGGTGTTTGGAGCGCTCTTTTATGCGTATATTGATGCACAGACGGGAACAAAACGGTTAAAGAAAAGACTGTGTGAGATTGACCATACCTTGAAGCAGTACCTGCCGCAAAACAGTGAGGTGAGGCAGAAGCTTTCGGAGATAAGCATTCAGATGGGACGGTTTGCAGATTATATGCAGGCATATGATAACAGTCCTGTGTATGGAAACACCCAGGCGGTCTATTATCCTTTAGGGGATGATCAGTTTCCGGATATGCTGGCGGAGCTGAAAAAGGCGGAAACCTTTATTTTCCTGGAGTATTTTATCATAGAAGAGGGCCGGGTATGGGAGAGCGTCTTAAGTATTCTGAAGGAAAAGGTAAAACAGGGTGTGGAGGTCAGACTTTTGTATGACGACACCTGTTCTCTGTGGTATCTTCCCAGCTTTTATCCGAAGCTTCTGGAAAAGGAGGGAATCCGCTGCAAAACCTTTTGCCCCATAAAGCCTATTTTTTCATCCTCCTACAACAATCGGGATCACAGGAAGATTATTGTGATTGACGGTAAGACTGCCTTTACCGGGGGGACCAATCTGGCAGACGAGTATATCAATGAGAAGGAACGCTTCGGGCATTGGAAGGATACTGCGATCATGCTGAAGGGAGATGCGGTGGAGCGCTTTACCTACATGTTTCTGGAAATGTGGAATGTTTCCGAAAAGGGGGAGGAGGACTACGGGAAATATAAGTCTCCCAGGGAGGCAGCGCTTCCCAATGACGGATTTTTCCTTCCCTATGGCTCGAGCCCTTTTAGCGAGGAGCATATAGGAAAGAGAGTATACCTGGATATTTTAAACACTGCCTGCCGGTATGTGCACATCATGACGCCTTATTTGATTCTCGACCACGAAATGATGATGGCTCTGGTTTATGCCGCCAAAAGAGGGGTGGAGGTGACAATTATCATGCCTCACATTCCTGACAAGCAGTATGCTTTTGTGGTTGCCAAAACCTATTACAATGAGCTTTTGGAGGCAGGAATCCAAATCTGGGAGTATACGCCGGGCTTTGTCCATGCAAAGGTGTTTGTATCGGATGACGTAAGAGCCGTGGTGGGAACCGTCAATCTGGATTACAGGAGTCTGTACCATCACTTTGAATGCGGTGTGGTTATGTATTTGAATTCCCAGATAGATGCTGTAGAGAGGGACTTTAAAGAGACACTGAAGCAATGCCAGGAGGTGCGTCCGGAGGATTACAAAAAGCAGAATCTTTTTGTAAGAATGGAGGGAAAGCTGTTAAGAATGCTTGCACCCCTGATGTAGGAGGAATTTGTGTGAAAGATCAGCCTGAAAACCAATTTTCCAGAACGGAGCTTTTAATTGGAGAGGATGGCGTAAAACGCCTGCAGAAAGCAAAAGTGGCTTTGTTTGGCATTGGAGGTGTGGGAGGCTATGTGGCGGAGGCTCTGGTGAGGAGCGGCGTGGGCGCCTTTGACCTGATAGACAATGACACAGTGAGCCTTACCAATTTAAACAGACAGATTATTGCGGATTATCACACACTGGGCAGGTATAAAACAGAGGTGATGCGGGAGCGGATGCTGTCCATCAATCCCAAGGTTCAGGTTACGCTGCACCAGTGCTTTTACCTGCCGGAGACGGCAGCGGAATTTGATTTTTCCGCCTATGACTATGTGGTGGACGCGGTGGATACGGTGACTGCCAAAATTGACATTATTCTGCGCGCTATAAGCTGCGGCGTCCCGGTGATAAGCTGCATGGGAGCGGGAAACAAGCTGGACCCCGGGGCCTTTCGGGCAGCCGATATTTATGAGACCTCCGTCTGTCCCTTGGCCAGGGTAATGCGAAGGGAGTTAAAGAAGCGAGGGGTAGAGGCGTTAAAGGTAGTTTTTTCCACAGAGCCTCCCAGAATATCCGGGGAGACAACGGGGGAGAATGGAAAACGCTCCACGCCGGGAAGCATATCCTTTGTGCCTGCCGCGGCAGGATTGATATTGGCGGGGGAGGTAGTAAAGGATCTGATAGGGAAAGCATAACTGTGCCTCGCAGGAGCATGCCTGCGGGGCGATTTTGTGTGTGGGTGCAGACACACATTTGCCGGGAACCTTCTGGCACAGAATTCGTTTTTATAGAAAAGCGCAGATGATTGCGAAACTCGCTGACAAAGTCACGAATCTGGTCATAATAACCAAAAACGGGTTCTAAAGCAGTGGCTAGTCACCCTTATTTTGGTTATTACGCCCAGTTTCTGATGCCAGAAAGCGAGTCTCGCAATTATCTGGATAGGAAAGAAGGGAGGAGAAGGTTTGAAGGATACGGAAATTATCGATCTGTACTGGGCGAGAGACGAAAGGGCCATCGTCGAGACGCAGGCCGTTTACGGAAAATACTGCTACAGCATCGCCTACCGTATTTTGAACGACAGGGAGGATTCGGATGAATGCGTAAACGACACCTGGTTTCGGGCATGGAACGCTATACCGCCCAAATATCCGGAACGCTTTGCATTATTTTTGGGCACCATCACGCGAAACCTTTCCTTTGACAAATGGAAACGGAAAAATGCGGGAAAGAGAGGTCATGGACAGATGTTGGTAGCATTGGATGAACTGGCTGAATGCGTTCCCGCGCCCTCCGGTACGGAGGAGGCGGTGGAGGCAGCACAGCTTGAAGGGCTGATCAATCAATTTCTGCACACGCTGCCGGAACGGGAATGCAGCATTTTTCTGCGCAGATACTGGTATGTGGAGGAATACAGCGCCATTGCCAAAAGGTATCGCATGAAGCTGAACACAGTAAAAACCTCCCTTTTCCGCACGCGCAGGAAACTGAAAGCTTACTTGGAACAGGAGGGTATTCGGGTATGAGCGAGGAAAAGAGACAAGGCGCAATCAGGATTTTTGAAGCATTGTCCGGGGTGGATCAGGAGCTTTTGGAGCGCAGTGAAGCGGAAAATAAAAAGGGGACGGCTGTTTTCCCTTTTGCAGGGGGAAGTAAAATTTTAGCGGCGGCACTGTGCTTTGTGGTGCTGGGGGCCGGGGCTTTCGCGGGACGCAGACTGCTGTTATCAGGCGGCGCATCCTCCAGGTCCAGCCAGCCTGTTCAGGAAATGGCGGCTTTTGATGCAGCGGATGCCCCAGGCAGCCAGGGTAATGGCGGCCGGGATAATGGCGAGCAGTCTGCGATGGCGCAGGACGGCGTAGG
Source organism: Acetatifactor sp. (assembly GCF_982438285.1). Taxonomy (NCBI): domain Bacteria; kingdom Bacillati; phylum Bacillota; class Clostridia; order Lachnospirales; family Lachnospiraceae; genus Acetatifactor; species Acetatifactor sp. The sequence goes on from NZ_CEWDFQ010000026.1 coordinate 15,626, forward strand.
CGAGGAGGCTATGGAAATGGAGGCGGCGCAGGCGCAAGAAGAGGCAGGCCCGGAAACTGCCCAGGAAAGCCTCACAACAGATTACAGCAACGAAATTTCACTTTCCCAGGAGCTTTCGGAGGAGCAGGTCAGAGCGACGGAGGTGCTGGGAGCCTATGTGCCGAAGACTCTTCCAGAGGGCTACGTTTTTGACAGGGCCAGCATTACTTCCGACGAAACAGGGGAAACGCTCTTTATAATCTGGAACAGAGGAATGGATGAGATCAGCCTGCGGCTGTCCCTTCAGGATGCAGAGAACCTATTGTTTGTGGATGTGGAGAATCCTGATACATCTGACAATCCTGTGTTTAGGAGCAGTGAGCTCAGCGAAGAAATGATTTCCTCCTGCATGAAAACTTATGAGGATGCAGGAGATACCTCTACCCCCAGAGGCAGTTTTGCAGTATACTATGAGGAGGATGGCGTGCTGGTGAGCTTTACCGGAAGAGGCGACGCTGAAAGTATTTGGAAGATGTTTGCCTCCATCCGCCCATAAAAAAGTGAGAGACGAAGGATAAGAAAATGGAAAGTCGGGAAACAGGAAAACAGAAGAAAAAGCGTGATATGACCCAGGGGAAAATTATTTCTCCTCTGATTGCCTTTACCATTCCCCTGGTTCTGGGAAATCTGTTTCAGCTGACCTATAACGCCGCGGATTCCGTGATTGTGGGAAAATTTGTAGGAGAGAGCGCCCTTGCAGCGGTGGGAACCTCTACCC
>NZ_CEWDFQ010000027.1:0-16241 GCF_982438285.1 Acetatifactor sp.
GGAGGGAAAAACCGTCGATCAGATGGAGCTGTCCGCCTATGTGGGATGGGCCTGTGTGGTCGCTCATACAGGGGAGGTCACGGCGAGCATGCCCGTCATATGCTGGAGACAGCTCTTTTGAGAAAGCGGGAGGCGGTAAAAAGGATTTTAATCAAGGGAAAGGCCGTTGTGACCGCTCAGGCAGCCGCCGTGTTTGCAGAGGAAGGGATTTTTTTGCTGGGAAACGAGTCTCAGACCGTGGGGCCGGAGGAGAACCCGGAGGAGGTGCATTTGCGGCTTCTGGGGGCGGGGATTACACTTTTGGAGGGAATATGCCTGGGACAGGTGCCGGAGGGGGTATATTTTCTGTGCGCCGCACCCTTAAAGCTTTGGGGTGCGGACGGAGCGCCCTGCAGGGCCGTGCTGCTGAAGGGCTTGGAAGAGGAAGGGAGAAACTGACCCAAATGCCAATGGAAAGGGGAAGGAAATGGATTTTTATAAAAGAGCCTTTCTGGCGGTAAGGAGCGTTCCCAAGGGAAAAGTGGCAACCTACGGACAGATCGCCCTTTTGTGCGGCACTCCTAATTATGCAAGACAGGTGGGGCATGCCTTAAATGGGGAACGCTTAGGACAGGTGCCGGCACACCGTATTGTAAACAGTCGGGGAATCTTAAGCGGGGCTGCGGCCTTTGAGACCTTCGACCTTCAGAAACGGCTGCTTGAGGCGGAAGGGGTGGAGGTGGCGCAGACGGATAGAGGCTTTTGGGTGGATTTAAAAAAATACCGCTGGGAAAACACCTTTGAGGAGGCGCTTGGGCTGAAGCAGGAATTTGACCGCCTTGGCATCTAAAAAGCTGCAGAGCCAAAGCCGCAGGGCCAAAGCTACAGAGTTTCCATGGAACAGTACTTTGCCAGTGCGGAAGGGGCTGTGACGATAATCTGCCTGCGGTTTGTGACGATTATGTTTTCTTCCCGCAGCCTGGCAAGCCCTCTGGTGAGATGGACGCGGCTGATTCCCAGGATATCCGCCAGATCGCTTTGGGGAATGTGCACAGGACTGCGCTTATTTTCATCCACCAAAAGGAGATAGAGCAGATTGCACAGCTTATGGAAGGAGCAGTTGTATTCCTGATGGGCGGCATCGTAAAGCAGCAGGTTTACATACATGGAAAACCACTCCACGATTCTGGCGCTCAAAGCGGAATTTTCTTCAAACATGGAACGAAACTGCTCCTTGGAAAATTCAAGCACCTCCATGGGAGAGAGAGCCGTTGTGACAATGGAGCTTTCAATGCGGTAATCCTGCTGGTGATAGCCGGGGAAAACCGTTCCGCTGCCGTGGAAGGATAAAATTTTCTTCCGGCCGCTTTCGTGCTCCACATAGCTTTGCTCCACGCCGGAAATGATGTAGTGAATCCGCCCGAAGGGCTCTCCCGGCTTCCACAGACAGCTGCCCTCCGGGAAGGTTCTCTTTTTGTGAGGACGGGAGAGAAAGTATTCATAAAAATCATTGAAATCATTGGTGAAAAAATAGCGGGGTGTCAGCATCATAAAATTCCTCATTTCTGCGCGCTTTTTGCGTGTTGCTATTGCTTTATTGTATCCTTTCTGCCATTTTTCGTAAATAAATTTTTGTGAAGCGCCGGGTTTGCATCATTTGTAGCAGACGGCAGGGTGCAAGGATGGTAAGCTGTTGCTTAGAAGTGACGGAAAAAGGAGGAGCTTAAGAATGCGAAAGGTAAAGATCACAGTACTGCGAACCATGTTCAATGAGGATCTGGCGGCGGAATACGGCGCCGAGGGCCTGAAGGCATGCCCCATGCACCTGGAGGGACAGGTTTTTTATGCGGATTATGCCAAGCCGGAGGGGCTGTGCGACGAGGCCTGGAAGGCCATCTACCAGTATGTTTTTGCCCTGGCTCACGGGGATGGCACGGAAATTTTCTATTACGGCGACTGGATCAGAAAACCGGGAACCGCCATCTGCAGCTGCAATGACGGCCTGCGCCCGGTGATCTTCAAGCTGGAGGCCACCAATGAGGAAGCACAGATAGATTACGAGCCGGTCAGATGACCGGCTCTACGTTTCGTAGAGGGGGAAACTCTACACTTCGTGTGTGTTGACAAAAAGGTTTATCGCCTTTGTCCGGAATGCGGGAAAACCGGAATGTGCAGGCATCGAATTGTAAAAACCGGCTGAGTAATTCACCTACTGCTCACAGGGTTCCGCTTTAATCCTTCTGGTTCACCTCATACGCAATATATTCATGTGATAATTCATACCCTAATTTTTCTGCCAAATGAACGGACCAAAGATTTTGTGCATCCCAGCTTGGATATAATCCCCGCTCAAGGCATTCAAGAATAAGCTTCGCACAACAAGCAGTGGCAAGATGCTTTCGCCTTTCGTCAATTCTTGTATCCACTTGAATTTCTATGCCTTCCTAGTATTTTGTATAAGAAGAAGCGCCTGCAACAATTTGACCATTTTTTACGACTGCCACACCAAGCCCCTTTTCCAGATACCTATTTTTAGATTCGAATACAGAAACCAAGTCCCTTGACCATTGATGATTGAAGCATTGGTCAAAAAGATTTTCATCAATCAACTGCAAATGGTAACCCCTTGGAAGTTTGGCGATCAACCCTGTTAAATGATTCTTGTCAAATACTGTATTTTTTTTCATTGCATATCTGGTTACTTGTCTGCATTTGTCTTTATAATACTCTTTAATGAGATGTGCCCATTCATCAGTCTGCGGCACCATAATCACAAAACCGTTGAAGTTACGCTCGACTAACTCTTTGCATGGTTCTCCTGCAAAAAAGATAAAATCTCCAAGCTTTGCCAGAACCGATTTGGGATTATTTTTCTCGGTCACATAAAGCTTTCCCATGGTTTTTGGGACACAGGAATATATCATTGTTAATCGCCTCACATGTCCCAGCTGTACTTCGTCCTCTTACAAACAGTTTAATTCCGCTTACATCACATCCTCAATTTCTGCCTTGCGGACCGATAGGAAAGCTGCGGCAAAAGCCCCGAGGATCTGGATAGTGTAGCCAACGATTCCGCCTATGGATGTGTAAGGCAGCACATTTCCCTGGGTGGTCTGCAGAATCACAAGCATGAGAACAAAGGAAGCAACTATGGTGGCTTTTGAAGATTTCTTTTTCATTCCGATGAAAAGGACAATGCAGCCGCCGCAAACGGTAATTGCTGTATTCAGCAAACTGCTGCCCAACGCAGAAAAATTATTTATGTGCAGGGTGGCCGCAGAGTCAAATCCCGTCAGCGGCAAAACGGTGCAAACCAGCAGCTTGCTTAGCCACAGGGCAATAAAATTGAATACACATACAGAAATTATTTTGGCCGACAGTATTTTCCGTCTCTTGATCGGATATGAATACATCAGATGAATCAGCTTATTTTCATATTCGCCCACAACAAAAGAGGCAAGCATTGTCCCTGTAAATGCAAAATAAGCCATATTCATAAACATATCCGTAAGAGTCTGTATGGCGCTGGTTCCCGTCGTTGCCACGATTTCTCCTGTACTGGGATCGCTGGCAATTAACATGAGCATACCAAGCAGCACTGTTGTTGTGATTGCCGCATTGCGGATATATTTCCAAAGAGAGTGTTTCTGCCACTCCAATTTAATCAGCTTTAACATGATTTTCCACCTCCGCAGTCATCTTTAAGAAATAATCTTCCAATGTTTCCGTCTTTTTTCCCAATGCCAAAACCTCCACGTCGTTTAGAGCGAATACTTTTGCCAATTCAGGGACAGAAACCCTGGAATCATAAATCCGAATTTCCCCATTGTCTGTAAGCTTGAAGTTTGAAGCTTCCATTTTTTCGCTCAGCACAAAGGCGGCCTGTTTTGTATTGGAAACCTTCGCCTCAATATAGGCGAGATTCATCTGCTTAATTTCGCTCATGCCGATTTCTTCCCGCAGCTTCCCGTGATGGATAATTCCGATGGTATCTGCAATGCTTTCGATTTCAGAAAGAAGATGGCTGGAAATAATTACCGTTGTATGATATTCATCAGCCAGCATTTTCAGCAGGTCACGAATCTGTTTCATGCCGGCCGGGTCAAGACCGTTTGTGGGTTCGTCCAAAATCAACAGCTCCGGCTTGCAAAGGATGGCGCGGGCAATGCCGAGCCGCTCTTTCATGCCCAGCGAATAGGATTTTACCTTTTTGCCTGCAGCGTTCGTCAATCCGAGCATTTCTAAAGCATTTTCGATGCAGCCATGCTTATAATACCCCATATATTCGCAATGAAGCTTCAAATTCTGATAACCGGTCATGTTATCGTAAAACGCAGGGAATTCAATCATACTGCCCATACGTTTCAAAACCTCGTAGGAGTCTGGCAAAAGGGGAGCGCCAAACACCTCAATTTCTCCATTTGTGGGCTTCCAAAGGTTACAGATCATTTTCAGAATAGTTGTTTTGCCTGCGCCGTTAGGCCCAAGAAAGCCGTAAATCTCTCCCTCTTTCACATGAATGCTTACATCTTCTACAATATTTTTCCCACCAATCGTTTTCGTAAGGTGGTGTGTTCTTAAAATATATGGCATCTCATCTGCCTCCTTTCGCAAACGATTATAGTGGGTATGTTCTTCAAAACTGTTGAATAAATCTTACAAATTTCTTTCGCATCTGTTTTGTGTCAGTATGCCATCCTTCTTAATTTCAATGTAAAGACGGTCTGAACATCGGGAATACTCTTCATCGTAAGTTCACCGTTCATCTGTAAAGCAAGATTCTTTGCAATCGTTAATCCCAAACCATTGCCCTGTATGTTTCGATTGCGGGAATCCTCCAGTGTAAACAAACGATCAAAAATCCGGTCAGCGAATAATTTATCTATGCCCTTTCCCTTGTCAATTACATCTATATAGATTTCTTTTTCATCGATCCGAAGGACAAGCCCTAAATATCTGCCGTCAGCCCCGTAACGAATCACATTGGATATGAGATTGAACAGGATGCGCTGGATGCCATCCTGATTGCCGGATACATAAACAGGAAAGTCCGGCACGGAAATCTCCACCTCAAATCCATTTTTGGTCAGTATCTCATAAAAATCTAAGATGCTCTCCCTGCACAGCTCACAGACATCCATTTTTGAAAGCTCCAGATTCATATCACCGGCTTCCAGCTTCGCCAGTGTGAAAAACTGGTTGATAAGCTCCATAACGCTCTGCGCCTTTTTTTCGGTTTTCTGGAGCATTTCTGTTGTGGCAGCTCCATTCAGACGCATAATTTCCAAATAGCCCAGAATAACCGTCATAGGCGTTTTGATGTCATGGGAAATGTTTGACAGCATTTTTCGGGACGCTGCCTCACTGTGGAGGTAATCGGCTCTGGCCTTCCTGTTGATTTCCAGCAAGTCGTTAATCTGCGCGGAAAGCTCCATCAATTCCTTGTTTTCAGTAAAAAGCATGAGCTGTCCACCGCTGTTATTTTTAATAATTTCCTGCAGTTTTCCGCTGATTTCCCGTATTTGAGATTGTGTTCCTCTCCGGAAAGCAAACTGCTGGTAAATAATGACAGCGAATAAAACCGCAATGCTGACTGTCAAAAAAAAGATGATTGTTTCACTGTTCATGACAATTCTCCCAGCTTATAGCCGATTCCCCAGACAGTAAGAATATAACGGGGATTGCGGCTGTCGTCCTCAATTTTGTTCCGCAGCCGGCTGATATGTACGTTGACTGCGTTTTCATCTCCAAAATAATTGTCCTTCCATACAAGAGAATAAAGCTGCTCCTTGGTATAAACCTTTTTGGGGTTTTGCATAAGCAGCTTCAATATATCAAATTCTTTTGCGGTTAATTCAATCTTTCTTCCGCCTTTTATGGCCGTATAGTCGTTAAGATTGAGCGTCAAGTCTCCGATGGACAAGGTTTCGGGGGCTGCGGGCGAAGCAGGACTGCCATACTGCTCTGTTCTGCGTATATTTGCCTTAATGCGCGCCAATACCTCCACCACTGAAAATGGCTTTGTGATGTAGTCATCAGCGCCTAAGCCCAGCCCCAGAGCCTTGTCCGCTTCAGTGTCTTTTGCCGACACAATGATAATGGGAACAACACTGTTCGCCCGAATATGCTGCATGACCTCCATACCATTGATTTTAGGTATCATCAAATCCAATAAAACAAGCGAAAAAGAGGACTTGTCAAAGGCCGCGCACGCCGCTTCCCCATCGGAGGCGCATACCACTTCATAATTTTCCGCTGACAAATAGTTTTTCAGCATTTCACTGATCTCTTTGTCATCCTCCACCAGCAAAATTTTGTGCTCATTCATGATGCTTTCCTTTCTCCTGTCTTTCTTACGGTTCCGGAATTTTTGTCTCCCATTATATCAAAATTTCTGCCGCCTCACAATAACGCATCCGCAAATGCCTGTGGATTCCAGCTTTACTTTAGCGTGCTACTATGATACAATACGAAAGGATTTAAAGCTTTTATAAAAGTCCGGAGCAGCGCGGCGCTTCCGGCTTTTTCACAAAGAACGGCCGCGCAGAAATGAGGAGATTATGAAGAAGAAAATAGCATTGATTCTAACGGCAGCGCTGGCTGTGGGAAGCCTTACCGCCTGCGGCAGCAAAGAGACAGGCGGGGAAAGCGCAATGGTTTATGCAGTGGAGGCTGGCTCCGCAGGAGAGGCGGCCGCAGAGGAAAACGGATTTTCCTACAACTCTGTGGCTTCTCAGGCAGACGCTTTGATGGAGGTGGCTTCCGGAACCTCGGATGCAGCCATTATTGATCTTTTAATGGCAGGAGCCATGATCGGCGAGGGCACCAGCTATCCCGATCTGACCTATACCGACCAGCTGACGACGGAGGAGTACGGCGTGGGCTGCCGCAAGGGCTCTGATCTGGCTTCCTATATCAACTCCGTTTTCGGAGAAGCTTACGCGGATGGAACCATGCTTCAGATTGCCGAGCAGTACGGTGTGCAGGAGTCGCTGCTGGAACAGAGCGCGTCAGAGTATACACCCGCTGCGGAAAGCGATGTGGCGTACATACAGGAAAAAGGGACCTTGATTGTGGGAATCACCGACTTTGAGCCCATGGATTACAAGGATGAATCGGGAAACTGGATCGGCTTTGACGCGGATATGGCCAGACTGGTGGCGGAAAAGCTGGGTGTTGAGGCACAGTTTGTAGAAATCGACTGGGACAACAAGGTCATGGAGCTGGACTCTAAGAATATCGATGTGGTATGGAACGGCATGACCCTTACCGACGAAGTGACCTCCGCCATGGAATGCACCAATGCTTACTGCAACAACGCACAGGTAGTTGTGGTGCCGGCCCAGTAGACCGGGAGAAAAGAGGAAAATTATGTTTTGGACTGTGACACTATCGCTGCTGAACGGTCTGGCTACAACCTTTCAGATTTTCATACTGACCCTTTTGTTTTCGCTGCCCTTAGGACTGCTGTTTGCCTTTGCATCCATGAGCAGATGCAGGCTGCTTCGCTATCTAATGCAGCTTGTGGTATGGGTAGTCAGGGGAACGCCTCTGATGCTGCAGCTGATTATTATTTTTTACGGGCCGGGGCTGTGGCTGGATCACAATATCTGGAGCGGCAATGAGACGGGGCGGCTGACGGCCACGGTGGTGGCTTTTACCTTCAATTATGCCTGCTATTTTTCGGTAATCTTTCGGGGTGGAATCGAGGGTGTGCCTGCAGGACAGCGGGAAGCCGGCCAGGTGCTGGGCATGACCCGCAGCCAGATTTTTTTCAAGATCACGCTGCTGCAGATGATCAAGCGGGTGGTGCCTCCCATGTCCAACGAGGTGATTACCCTGGTGAAGGACACTTCCCTTGCCAGGATCATTGCCGCCTACGAGCTGACCTTTGCGGGCTATTCCTTTATGAAGTCCGATGGGATTACCTGGCCTTTGTTTTACACGGGCGTATTTTATCTGGCGTTTGTAGGCATTCTGACGCTTTTGTTCAATTATTTGGAGCGCAGGCTGGATTATTTCAGGTAGAGGATTTCAGATAAGGAGTTGACTCATGGCGATTTTGGAAGTAACAGAGATTGAAAAGCATTTTGGAAACACAAGGGTGTTAGAAAACGTCAGCTTTTCTCTGGAGGAAGGAAATGCGTTAGCCATCATCGGCTCCTCCGGTTCGGGAAAGACCACGCTGCTGCGGTGCCTGAATTTTTTGGAGACGCCAGACAGGGGAGTGATCACTGTCCGGGGAGAGAAGCTTTTTGACGCCTCCCTTCCTGCAAAGGAGCGGGAGAGAGATCTTCGCAAAAAACGCCTGCATTTTGGCATGGTGTTTCAGTCCTTTCACTTGTTTCCCCAGTATACAGCCTTGGAGAACGTGATGCTGGCAGAGCTTTTGCTGGCAAAGGAGAGGCCGGATTTCAAACAGAGGAAACGGGAAATCATGGAGGAGATCGACGCCCATGGAAGAGAGCTGCTGGAACGGATGGGACTGTCCGAAAGAAGCGGGCATTATCCCCATCAGCTTTCAGGAGGGCAGCAGCAGCGGGTGGCCATTGCCAGGGCGCTGGCGCTTAAGCCGGACATCCTGTGCTTTGACGAGCCTACATCAGCCCTGGACCCGGAGCTGACGGGAGAGGTGCTTAAGGTGATCAGAGGGCTTGCACAGCAAAAAACCACCATGATTATTGTGACCCATGAGATGGCCTTTGCAAGAGATGTGGCGGATCAGGTTATTTTTATGGACGAGGGTGTGATCGTGGAACAGGGAGATCCCAGACAGGTGATCGATAACCCCAGGCAGGAGCGTACAAAGCAGTTTTTGGCCCGGTACACGCAAGGGTGAGCGGAGGATATTATGGCCGGAAGAATGGAAAACATGAGCACGCTGTGCTATCTGGAAAGAGATGGGGAATATCTGATGCTGCACCGGACGGTGAAAAAGCAGGATGTGAATAAGGACAAATGGATTGGTGTGGGCGGTCACTTTGAAGAGGGGGAAAGCCCGAGGAATGTGTGCTGCGGGAGGTGAAGGAGGAGACCGGATACACGCTGACCTCCTTTCGCTATCGTGGCTTATTAACCTTTTTGTCGGGGGATGGGGTGACAGAATACATCTCTTTGTTTACTGCGGATGGATTTACGGGAGAGCCCATTGCCTGTGACGAGGGAGAGCTTGTGTGGGTTTCCCGGGAAAAGCTGTTTGATTTAAACCTTTGGGAGGGGGATAAAATCTTTTTTAAACTGCTGGAGGAGGAGAGACCCTTTTTCTCCTTGAAGCTGGTTTACGATGGCCACAGCAGGCTGACAGAAGCTGTGCTGGATGGGAGGCCCTTGGACCTTTCCAGGCTGCCTGCTCTTTTGCCGCCCCAATGGGAGATCAGGCATGGAACCATAGAAGACTTGGAGGCGGTGGCGGCGCTGGAGGCAGTGTGCTTTCCCGAGGCGGAGGCAGCAGGAAAGGAGGCACTCAGACAGCGCCTTTTAACCTATCCGGAGCATTTTTGGCTGCTTTTCTGGGACGGAGAGCTGGCGGGCCTGATAGACGGCATGGTGACAAACGAGGCGAAGCTGCGGGATGAGATGTTTGAAAATGCCAGTCTCCACAAAGAGGACGGAGACTGGCAGATGCTGTTTGGCGTGGCTGTGCTGCCAAAATATCAAAGACAGGGGGTATGTGCAGCAGTGATGAGACAGGTGATTACAGATGCCAAAGCTCAGGGAAGAAAGGGGATTTTCCTCACCTGCAAGGAGGAACTGATCCCCTATTATGAGCGGTTTGGCTTTGTAAAGGAGGGCGTCTCACAATCTGTCCACGGCGGCGCAGTGTGGTACGATATGCGCCTTACGCTGCAGCAAATGCGCTCTGTTTAAAATAAAACATCCTTGATACCCAGCACAAAGATCACCAGAATGATGATGGGAAGGATATAGGTCATGTAGAAGCGCAGCCCGTTTCGCAGCTTCAACCCCTTTCCGGTGTTGGCCTCCTCAAGAAAGTTTTTCCAGCCCCAGCCATAGCGTGAGGTACAGAAAAGCAGATAAATCAGAGAGCCGATGGGAAGTGTGATATTGCTCACCAAAAAATCCTCCAGATCCATAATGGAGGTTCCCTCACCCAGAGGCTCAAAGCCGGAAAGCAGGTTAAAGCCAAGTACACAGGGAAGGGAGAGCAGAATCATCAAAAACACATTGACGAAAGCTGCTTTCTTGCGGCTGCAGCCGGTCAGATCCATGCAGCAGGAAATAATATTTTCAAACACGGCAATGACGGTGGAAAAGGCGGCAAAGGCCATGAAAAGAAAGAAAAGGCTTCCCCACACCCGTCCTCCGGCCATGTGATTGAAAATGTTGGGCAATGTAATAAAAATCAGGTTAGGCCCGCTGTCCGCATCCACGCCGAAGGAAAAGCAGGCCGGGAATATGATCAATCCGGCGGTTATGGCCACAAAGGTGTCAAGCAGGCAGACTCTGAGGGACTCTCCTGCCAGGGAACGCTCCTTGCCTATGTAGCTTCCGAAAATGGCCATGGCGCCAATACCAAGGCTTAAGGTAAAAAAGGACTGGTTCATTGCAGCGGCAATGGTGGCGCCGATGCCTGTTTCGGCCATTCTGTTAAAATCGGGCAGCAGGTAAAATTTCAGTCCCTCCATTCCGCCATCCAGCATCAGACTGTTTACTGCCAGCACTACAATCAGGAAGAACAGCGCCAGCATCATTCCCTTGGTTATTTTTTCCACGCCGGCCTGAACGCCTCTGGAGCAGATAAAAAATCCAACTACTACCACCAGAATCATCCAAAGACTCATCACAAGGGGATCGGAGAGCATTTCTCCGAAAATAGCTTCCACTCTGTTCACATCTGCATTTTCAAAGGCGCCGGAGGCGGTGAGGTAAAAATAATGAAGCATCCATCCCGAAACAGTGGTGTAAAACATCATCAGCAGATAATTTCCGGCCATGGCCATATATCCCTGTAGATGCCATTTCTGTCCGGGCTTTTCCAGCACCTTGCAGGCCAGAAGAGGGCTTTTTCTGCTGGCCCGTCCGATGGAAAATTCCATGGTGAGCATAGGGATTCCCATAACCACCAAAAAGAAAAGGTAAATCAGCACAAAGGCGCCGCCCCCGTAAAGTCCGGTTATATAAGGAAATTTCCAGACATTTCCAATGCCGATGGCACAGCCTGCGGAAAGCAGCAAAAAGCCCATGCGTGAACCCAGTCGTTCTCTCTCTTTCATTTCGAACCTCCACTCTTATTTTGCTGTCCGTTGAAACGGACAGCAGTTTATTCCAGAATATGATAACATTCTCATCAACATAATGTCTATAGCAATCTAAAAAATAAGGCAGGACTGCACCCTAATGGAGGGCCTTGCTAAGCACCTCCTCCATAAGCTTAAAGTCAATGGGCTTGGAAAGATGGTCATTCATGCCGGCCGCCTTTGTTCTTGCGATATCCTCCGCAAAAGCGTTTGCAGTGACTGCAATAATGGGCACTGTCTTGGCATCCGGCCGATCCAGAGAGCGGATTGCCTGGCTTGCGGCGCACCCGTCCATTTCCGGCATCTGCATATCCATCAGAATCGCATCTATGGAACCGGGGGCTGCGGCGCTGAAAATTTCCACCGCCTCTCGTCCGTTCCAGGCGGAAATCACCTGAGCGCCCAGGGCGCAGAGACACTCGGATGCGATTTCCATGTTGATCTCATTATCCTCTGCAATCAATATTTTTTTGTTTTGTAACCCCTGGGGATTGGCTGCGGGCTCTTTTTTTGGTGAAGGGGGAAGCGCTTCGCTTTCTGCAATCTGAAGGGGAAGAATGATGGTGAATGTGCTGCCCTCACCCAGAGTGCTTTCCACGGTAATTTCTCCGCTCATCTGCTGGACCAGGCTCTTTACAATGGGCATTCCCAGGCCGGTTCCGGAGATTCTGGAAGGGGCGAACAAGGTCTCTCTGGAAAAGGGCTCAAAAATGTGCTCCATAAATTCCTTGGACATACCGATGCCGGTGTCGCTTACCGTGAGCTGGTATCTGCTTCGGTTTGACTGTACGCCTGTCTCGGCAAGGTCCACTGTAATCCTTGCACCGCTCATACTGTACTTTAACGCATTGGACAAAAGGTTGTTGATTACCTGGCTTAGGCGGAAGGGATCGCAGTAAACGGCGGGATGCTGCAGATGGATCGAAACAGTTAATTCCTTTTGCTCTGTCAGGGCCTGGTCTTTGAAAAGAGAGACAGATTCCTGGAGAAAGGTTTCCAGATTCATGACGGTATAATCCAGTGTGCTGCCTGTGCTTTTCTCCAGCCTTGACATATCCAGAATGTCGTTGACCAGGGTTAAAAGCTGTGTGCCGGCCTGCTCAATTTTTGCCGTGTAATCCCTTATCTTTTCCGGACGGTCAAGCTGGTCCTTCATCAGCTTGGACAGACCGATGATAGCGTTTAAAGGGGTACGCATATCATGAGATACATGGCTGAAAAAGGCATTTTTCTTCTCTGCCGTCTGACGGGCGGACTTGAGAGCATTTTCCAAAAGAATATGCTGTTTCAGCTGCCTGCGCTTTTCTGCGTCAATTTCTCGAAAACACATGATCACATGGTTCAGCTTCATGGATTTATTGTAAATGATTTTTATGCTGACCCATTTGTAGTCCTCTCCGAACCGGCGCTGGTAATCTCCCCCAAACTCGTAAATCTGATCCTGAATCAGCTTTTTTATGTTTTCCAGGGAAAAGCTTTGTTCAAATTCTGTATAGGTCCGCTGATCTACGTACTCCTTTACCACATCAATTAAATGCTGATAGCTGCCGCCGCTTCCCAGAAGGCTGCTTACGTCGTCGGAGGATTTGATGGACTCATAAGTGGCTTTTTCGTAATCGATCCGGTAGATGGCATAATAGGTATCTCCCAGAATCTGCAGCGTATCCTGAACGTGCTGCATTTTGCGGCTGCCAACCCAAAAACGCAGGATGATGCCGCTGGCTGTAAAAAGAAGAGCGGCGCAGATTCCAAAGAGCAGAAGGAAGGAGGTGTCCATATTATCCGTAAGGAGGCTTTGTACGGGCATGGTAATCACGGATATCCAGCCGTTTTCCATGATGTGGTAATAAACGCTGCGGTTTTTCCCCTCCAAATCCCGGATGGCGGAAGAGTAGCTTTGAAGGCTCCCGTCCTGTATGCGGGCAAGCAGATTTTCCGCGTATTGCCTCACATCAGGGTCTTTGATGTCCAGGCTGCCTCTTAAGTAAATCAGACTGCCGTTTCCGTCATACAGAAAGTAGGAGCTGTTCTGGGGCAGGGAAGCTTTGTTTTCGTGGAGATGAAAATTTTCCAGAAGAATATCAAAAGCCAGTACGTTTCCGGAACCGTTCAGCTTCTTGGCAAGGGTAATCAGGTACTTTCCTGTGATGGCGTCCAAATAGGCGTTGGTAAAAATAACATCCCCGTTTTGCGAAAGGGCTTTTTGATACCATTCGGTGCTTTGATAATCATAATTTTGATCTCCCTCCCAGGGGGTGGCGGCAATGATAGCTCCGTCAATTACTGCATAAGGGTCAATGACGGAGGAGCCCAGGATATGCGTCAGGTGACTGGAGTAATCTGCAAGCCATTCCTGTACCTGCTGGCTGCTTCCTCCCTTTTCCAGCGTGTTGTTGATGCTTGTGGAGGCCAAATTTAAAAGCATTTGATAGATGGCGATGCGGTTTTCCTCCTGGGAGGCGTAGCTTTCCGCCAGGGAGGTTCCCAATTCGTCTGCATTGGCTAAAAGCCTGTCGCGCACCAGAAAAATGCCCCATACAATGAGAACGGAGAAAAGCACTAAAATAAAGATATTCAGCTTCAAGGAAAAATCAAATCGGGAAGTTTTTCTTTTTTGGGGTTTCATTCTATCAATGCTCCTTTTCCACATTCCGTAAAAGCGAGTACAAATAGAAGTATACCACACACGGAATAAAGTAAAAAGGAAAAGGGAGAAAAATGAGAAAAGTTACAAAAGATAATACAGAAAAGCGCTTGACAGCGACTGTATTAAGTGTTATATTGCAAATAGAACAAAAATATTTTGTGGAAAGAGAAAGAGGGTGAAAGAATTGCGTGCCAAAAAAGATTATTATGAGGTTCTGGGCGTAAGCAGAAACGCCGATGCGTCGGCGATCAAGAAGGCTTACCGTAAGCTGGTAAAGCAGTATCACCCGGACAGCAATTCGGGAAATGCCCAGGCAGAAGAAAAGTTTAAAGAGATTACAGAAGCCTATGAAATATTAAGTGATGAAAAGAAGAGAAAGCTGTACGATCAGTTCGGACACGCTGCCTTTGAGGAAGGCGGCGCCCAGTCCCAGAGATATGGAAGCACAGGGAATCCCTTTGGGGGAAGCCCCTTTGGAAATGGGGATTTTTTCACAGGCGCAGGCGGGCCCTTCGGCGGCGGAGGCACCTACAGAAGAACCTATAGCGGCCCCCAGGGGCAATATCAGGAAGTTCATTTTGACAGCGGGGAAAATATGGATGACATTCTGCGTGATTTGTTCGGAGGCGCCTTCCGGGAGACAGGCTCTGCCGGATTTCAAGAAAATGGCGCAGACCTTCATGGGGAAGTGGAGATTTCCTTTGAGGAGGCAGCCTTTGGGGGCAAAAAGGTAGTCCGCCTGCAGGATGCTGCGGGAGGAGTACAGTCGCTGGAGGTAAAGATTCCTGCGGGCATCGAATCCGGAAAGACCATACGCTTAAGCGGCAAGGGAATGCCGGGAACAGGAAAGGGACGGCCCGGAGATCTGCTTCTAAAGGTAACCGTGCGGGAGAAGCCGGGCTTTCGGCGAGAGGGGGCAGACCTCTACACCACGGCAAGAATTCCCTTTACCACTGCCATTTTCGGCGGCGAAGCCAAGATACAGACGCTTTACGGGGATGTGCTGTGCAAGATCAAAGAGGGCACACAGCCAGGAAGCAAAATCCGCTTAAAAGGGAAGGGACTGCCTTCCATGAAAAATCCTTCTGTGCGGGGTGACCAATATGCGACCATAGAGATTCA
Source organism: Acetatifactor sp. (assembly GCF_982438285.1). Lineage (NCBI taxonomy): Bacteria > Bacillati > Bacillota > Clostridia > Lachnospirales > Lachnospiraceae > Acetatifactor > Acetatifactor sp. The sequence continues at coordinate 15,007 of NZ_CEWDFQ010000027.1, forward strand.
GGCGCCGGAAAGCTTAAGCCCTGAGGCCAGACAAAAATTAAAGGAGTTCGAGCAGGCCCTGCAGAAACAAAACAGGCAGAGAGGCCATGTGGCATAATGCGTAATATAAGGGCGGTGCGCCAAAGATGTATGCTCTAAGTGACTTATTAACCATAGTTTTGTTATGGTTAGTGAAGCAGTCGCTTAGAGCATTTTCATTTCAGTCGGTACAGTCATGAGAAACGAGAAAATCACCAAAGCTCTCACGCAATTTCCCCAAGAATAATTCTGCCGCAGAGGAGAATACTTGATATTTTTTCCAGATGATATTTAAGCCTGATTCCAGTCGGGGCTCCAGCGGACGGAAACAGAGGCTGCTGCTTTCAGTTGTGTTGGCTATTTTGTCGATAGTTACTGCATAGCCAATTCCGGCTTCAACCATGATGGCCGCATTATAAACGAGGTTGAACGTAGTTACAATGTCCAGCTGATCGAAATCCCCGCCGAACCACTCGGCAAACTTATTTCCACGCCGTTCTCCTGAAATCGCCTGTCTGGAACAGATCAGTGGAACACTCAGCAAATCTTCTCTTCGGATTACTTCTTTTTCAGCCAAAGGGCTGTCTTTTCGCATGACAACTCCCCATATATCTCTGGCAGGAATATTGATGTAGTCATATTTGGATATATCTGCAGGCTGAATCAGGATTCCAAAATCCAATAAACCTTTATCCAGGCGTTCTGTTACATCCTCAGAATTTCCACTGTATAGGTGATAATGAATACCCGGATACTTTGTCCGCAATTCACAGGCAATCTGCGCTACTAGTTTAATTGCATCGGTTTCGCCGCTGCCGATGTAAATATTGCCGCCAATTACATTTTCCATAGAATTAAATTCTGCTTCTGTTTTGTCAACCATAGAAACAATTTCTTCCGCGCGTTTCCGCAAAATCATCCCCTCTGCGGTTAAGGTCATGTTGTGGCTGCCGCGGGTGAAAAGTTTCTGCCCCAGCTCTTCCTCCAAATCGCGGATCTGCCGGGAAAGGGTTGGCTGTGTCACATGTAGAAAACTGGCCGCATTTGTAATGCTGCCTTCTCTGGCAATCGCCAAAAAATACCGAAGCACTCTGATCTCCATATCAGCCCTCCTTACATACTTATTATATTTTAGGTAATTGCGAAACTCACTGGCACAGTTACGAACCTGGTCATAATAACCAAAAACGGGTTCCGAAGCAGTGGCTGGTCACCCT
>NZ_CEWDFQ010000028.1:0-16081 GCF_982438285.1 Acetatifactor sp.
GCAACAGAGGACACACCCTCCTCCACTACTACATCATATACGTTTCCATTAACGGTTATGGTATAATTTTTCATTTTTCATTCCTCCATAAATTTAAGTTTGTTTCAACCGTCTTTAGTATCTGCTTCTTCTGACCTTGCGGATAGAGCGCACCACAAAGCCGTCCGTAGAGGTTTTTCCCTCGCTTGCGGCTATGGCCGCTGCAATCACCGCTATCAGCTCCAGATCATCTGTCTGGGGCGCTGTCTCTTCCAGAACAGCGGTCTGCTGTGCCGGGCTTTCCGCCGCAGGCTTCTTTTCTTCCTTCTCATCCTGATTCTTTTTCCCGGTCTGCAACTTTGCAAACACTCCAAAGCAGCTGATAATCAGACAGATCAGGATCAAAACGCAGAACACAGTGCCCATGCCCACCAGGGTATTCAGGGTTGCACCCATCATCAGCTCGCCCATGGAGGACACTGGATTCAAAGCCGAGGATTCCAGCACCATGAACATATCGTTTGAGAAAATAACCTCTGCTTCCGCATCCTTTTTCTCTCCCTCTACCTGCACATACACGATGATCTGATCGCCGTCGATTCTTCCCTCAGCCTCACCGATAGCAGTTATGCTTCCGATATCCGCCGCGGCGGAATGATAGGACTCTATGGCCGAAGCCAGTGCGTACCCATCCACATTCATGCTGTAGTCATTGCTGAAGATATACTCGATTTCTTCGTTGGTATTCTCCGCAAATGTCTGGGCGGCAGCATCATCCATAAAATTCGCAAGCAGCGGAACCACCCTCTGGGCCGCCAGCTGTTCTGCATAATCCACCTTCTGCTGCTCATATTCTGTCAGCGTCTCTTCGCTTCCGCAGGCTGTCAGACCAAAGATACAGGTAATCATACATATTAGAGCAAAAAATTTCTTCATCTTATAATCACCCTTTCTCTTAGACTGTTCCGTGTTTCTTTGCAGGACGTCCCTCGCTCTTTGTAAATAACATCTCAAAGGCGCCGATCACATATTTTCTGGTGTCGGCAGCATCTACGATCTGATCCACATACCCTCTTTTTGCCGCACTCTTTACATTCAGGGCAAGCTCCTGATATTCCGCAGCCTTCTCGTCTATCACATCCGCCCCCTGGCCGTCATACATAATCTTTGCAGCCAGCCTGCTGTCCATGGTTCCGATCTGTGCATCCGGCCAAGCCATGGTAATGTCCGCACCTATGGCCTTGGAATTCATCACAATGTAAGCCGTGCCATAAGCCTTGCCAATGATCACATTCACCTTGGGAACGGTAGCGTTTGCAAAAGCGTATGTAAGCTTTGCAGCCGCCTTTGCAATGCCCTTTTCAGAGCACATGGTAGCTTCATAGCCCTTTACATTGGTCAGGGTAAGCACCGGAATTCCAAATGCGTCGCAGAAATTCACGAAGTCAGCAGCCTTTTCACAGCCCTTCTTCGTCAGCACCGCGTCCAGCTTCTCGGACACATTGCCCTCGGCATCGAGGACTTCACTGCGGTTTGCCACTGCGCCGATGGTTACGCCGTTTAATTTGAGGAAGCCTGTCACCATATCCTTCGCATAGCCGGCCTTCACCTCAAAGAAGTTATAATTATCCGCAAGCACACGAAGGGCCATCGCAGTATCCCCCACGCAGCCTGCCAGCTCAGCGCTGGCACGGTTCAAATCATCCGTGCAGTCGTCATAATTTAAGTTGTCCTCATTGTTTGCAGGCAGAAATCCAATCAGAGTCCTGATGCCGGACAAAATGGAGGCTTCATCCCCAACCACGTCCACAATGCCGCTCTCCTGAGACTGGAATGCTGCAGAAGAGGAATCGCATTTTGTGATCACATTGCCCGCCAGCGCATTGGGAGAATTTACAAACAGCTTTGCATTTTTCTCCTCCATAAAGGTAAAGTCAGTCAGCGTGGGAAACAGGCCAAGTCCGCCGCCGCAGGTGCCAAAAATGGCAGTGATCTGAGGAATCACTCCGGAGGCCATTGTCTGTTTCAGATAAATTTCACCAAAGGCAGCCAGCGCATCTGTAGCCTCCTGCAGTCTAAGCCCCGCAGAGTCAATCAGGCCAATCACAGGTGCTCCTGTCTTCATCGCCAGATCATAAAGGTTGGAAATCTTTTTCGCATGCATTTCGCCGATGGTTCCGTTCATCACGGCCGCATCCTGGCTGTATACATACACGAGATTACCGTCGATCACTCCGTAGCCGGTAATGCACCCGTCAGAAGGAGTTTCGTTTGGTTTCATGTTAAAATCAGTAGCTCTTGCAGTTACAAGTCCGCCGATTTCAACGAAACTGTTGTCATCGAGTAAAGCAGTAATTCTTTGACTCGCTTTTGAAGTAGTACTCATGCTTTCAGCCCTCCGTTTATAATATGAATAAATAAAAACAAATTAATAGAGGTGGCATTTTTGATTATAAAGCAAATGCCCCCATGATTAACGTCAGTTTAGTATAACACAAAAAAAGCAACTCGCAAAGAACGAATTGCAATTTTTTCACATTTTTTACATTCCTTGTGCTCCTGCAGCCTCCGTTTGCAAAAAACGGCAGCATATTTGCTCCAGGCACCAGGCAAAGTCTATTTTTTCCACAGTTTCCATAGCAATTACAGTATCCGTCCTGTATATGGTGTCATCCACTATGTAATAAATATTCCCCACCACTGTTCCGCTTTCCACAGGGGCTTTCAAATTCTTTTTTATCCGGCATTCCACCTGGATTTCTTCCCCCTCCCGCAAAAGAAGCCCGGAAAGCCCATCCTCATCCTCCTGTACGGAAAGAGGCACAAAAGCCGTCTCCCCTAATATCCGCGTTCTTCCTCCCTCCACAGGGATGGGCGCTAAGTCCCCCTGCGAGATGGCTGTTTCCTGTTCCGAAAAGGCTTGATAGAAATAGGAATCCAGTCCATACTGCATCAGCTCCTTCGTATCACTCCACTTATAATTTTTATTGTTGGGCCACCCGCAGGCCAACAGCGCCACCACAAAGGTTCTGCCCTCGTTTTCAAGGGCTCCCACATAGCAGTACCCCGCCTTGTTGGTAAACCCCGTCTTTCCGCTTAAGGCCCCCGTCATCATATTCAGAAAGGCGTTGTGGTTGGTGCAGGAAAAGCTTCTTCCATTGGCCGAAAAGGAATAGCTGGGAGTCCTGGTGATTTCCAAAAAAGCATCCTTTTTCGGAGACTGCCCCACGCAGTAAGCCATAATCCGCGCAAGCTCCGTGGCCGTGGTGCAGTGCTCCCGCTCCACGGTCTCTCCATTGTTTAATGTAATGGTCTCTGTGGCGTCCAAACCGTTTGGCGTGATAAAATAAGTGTTTTCACACCCCAGCTCCTTCGCCTTGGCATTCATCAGCGAAGCAAATGCCGCAACCGCCATCCTGCTTTCCTCCGTGGTAAAATCCGCTGTGCTTTTATTCTGCAGTTCCTGGGACAGATACCTTTTCCCGATATGTTCCGCCAGCGCAGCTGCCGTATCATTGTGGGATTCCAGCATCAAGGAATAGAGCAGGTCCTTTACAGTGTAGGTCTCTCCCTTTTTCAAATACAGCTTCACCTTGGGCATTCCAGCCGCATAAGAGGAAACCTGCAGCGTATCCTCCATATCCGCGTTTTCCAACACCACAATGCAGGTCATAATCTTTGTTGTGCTGGCCATGGCCATTGGCGTATCCGCGTTTTTCCCATACAGCACTCTTCCCGACTGGGCATCAATCAATGCTGCCGATGCAGCATACAGGGAAAAATCGGGCTGCGCCTCACTATCTTCCTCTTGTCCTGCCCACGCAAAAAGGGGCGCCTGCATGAATAAAAATAATATGCCCGCAAACACCCCTATGATCCAGTTTCGTCCTTTCATAGTCATTACATACTTTCCAGGATTTTCTACTAATATATGTTTTTTCGTTTTGTCCTATTACACATCCAGCTGCAGTGAGACCTCCGCCTCCGCCTGCTGCTTAAACTCCTCGATCTGCACCGGATTTAATTCCGGCAGTTCCTCTAAGCTCTTTACCCCGAAGCTCCTGAGAAACTGCTCCGTGGTTCCAAATAAAAGAGGGCGCCCCGGCGCATCCAGCCTCCCAAGCTCCGTAATCAGATCGTATTCCAAAAGCTTATTGATGGCGTGGTCACAGCTTACTCCCCGCACTCTCTCCACCTCAACCCTGGTAATGGGCTGTTTATAGGCAATGATGGAGAGCGTCTCCAAAACCGTGTCCGTCAGCACAGGCTTTCTTGGATTTTTTGCTATTTTAATCAGATATTCGTACATATCCGGCTTCGTGCACAGCTGAACCGCATTGTCAAACTGTGTCAGCGCAATCCCTCTGTCCTCCTCCTCATAGCGTCTGGACATATCCTTCAAAATTGCATTCGTGGTCTTTACGTCCTCCTCTATCACCTGCGCAAGGCGGCCAATCTCCACAGATTCTCCCATGGCAAACAATACCGCCTCTATCACTGCCTCTGCCTTTGTCCGTTCCATCTATGTATCCGCTCCTATCTGCCGCAGCCTTATGCCACGTTTGAGGTAATCATAATATCGTCAAAAATATTCTCCTGGCTGATCTGGATTTCTCCCAGCTTCATCAGCTCCAGAATAATGAGAAAGGTGACGATCACCTCCATCTTGCTGGACTGCTTTTCCAGCAGCCTGCGAAAGCTGAATTTTTTGTGTTCTCTGGCGTACGCTTCCACATACAGCGTTTTTGCATCCATGTCGATCTCATCCTTTTCGATATTGCCATACTGGCTTCGGATAGGATCAATCTTGTCCTCCTGACGCTTGATCATGGATTTAAAAATTTCATGCAGCTTGTTTAATGTCATATCGCCCACAAGCTCCTGGTAATCAATGGGGGGCTTATAGGCGGCCACCTCCTTTGGGAGGCTCTGGCTGCGGTACATGCTTCTGCCCGCATCCACCTGTCTGTCCCTGAGCTCCAGAGACATATACTTATACATCTTGTACTCCAAAAGCTTCTGTACCAGCTCCGCTCTTGGGTCCTCTTCTTCCCCTTCCTCGTTGACCTCCTTGGGCAGCAGCATTCTGCACTTAATGTCGATCAGCGTGGCAGCCATCACCAGAAATTCACTCATCACATTCATATCTCTTTGCTGCATCTGCTTGATATAATCCAGATACTGCTCGGTAATCTCCACAATGGGAATATCGTAGATATCAATTTTATTCTTGTCAATCAGATGAAGCAGCAGGTCCAAAGGGCCTTCAAACACTTCCAGTTTTACCGGTATCGCCATAATCAGTCCTCCCTGCGTCCGTTTTCTTTCCCCCGGGCGGTACAAGATCCACCACCAGCACCTCTGCGGGATTAAAAAGCCGGATAGGTATGGTGTGCATTCCCAGCCCTCTGCTTAAAAGCATGGAAGAATCGCCCTGTCTGAAAAGTCCGCCGTCGTATTTGGGAAAAAGACGGATTCCGGGAGACACCACACCCTTTCCCCAGAAAGGGATTCTAACCATGCCGCCATGTACATGTCCGGAAAGCACAAGATCAGCCCCCCATTCTGCATACTGGGGAAAATAATCAGGATTATGGGCAATCAAGATATTATAGTTTGCCCTGTCTATCCTTCCCAGAATGCTTTCCAGGTAATCACCTTCCATTTTCTGGACCCGGAACCTTTTATAATACTGCTTGTCTATCTGGGAACCATATATCACCACTCCCGCCTCCGGCAGAGAGACATGTTCATTTACCAGCAGACAAATTCCCATTTTTCGCAGCGCCTTTTCGTACTGCTCTCCCAAATCTCCATATTTGGAAGGATACAGTTTCAGCCGGTGCTCGTGATTGCCATTTCCATAATAGATGGGATACAAAGCCGCAAGCGCTTCCAGAAAATGCAGCGCAGCCTCCGGACTTTTCCCCGGTTTCGCGGTGAGCATATCTCCCGCCACAAGAATAAAGTCCGGTTTGCACTCTTCGATAGCTGCAAGCAGCCTTCCATTGTTCCTTCCATATTGCTTGTTATGCAGATCCGCCAGCACCACGAAGCGACAGCCTTTCTTTATGCGTGCATCCTCCATTCTGTACCTTGCCACCACAAACCGGTTGCTGTCGTAAAGCAGCACCCAAAGGCAGATCAGCGCAAGAACGCCTATTATCGTAATCAACAGATTTATCATGGTATCCTCACAAAGCCTTCGCCCTTTACAGCGTTCTTTCTATTTTAGCACACTTAACCCGTTTACAAAAGGAAAAATAAAAATATTTTTTTCAGATAATCAAAATAGCCCGCTTTTTCAATGCTTTCCGCATACAGAATGGGAATGCTGCCAAGCTCTTCTCCATTTAAAAGATAACGGGCTCTCCCGGCCTCGCTCCCCTCCTCCAGGGGAGCCTTTGCTGTTTCGGGCAGTTCAATGACCTTTTCCACTCCGGAAAGGGCATTTCCCTGAATATCCAGATACCTGAATTCCCCGGCATATTTCACATCCACCTGCTCCTTTACGCCCCCTTCCACCAAAAGGGGCTCCAGTGCATCCTGATTTTCGTCTATGTATAGATCACAGACGCTGTAGCCGTAATTCAGTAATGTCTGTGCATCCTGAAAACGCACCTTGTAATCCGGCGCGGCCATGACCACAGCAATCAGGTCAATGCCATCCTTGCTGGCCGTAGCAGACAGACAATATTTTGCTTTTGCGGTGGACCCCGTTTTCAGTCCCGTGGCCCATTGATATTGCTTCAAAAGCTTATTGGTGCTGGTCAGCGTAAAAATGCTGCTCCCCTGGCTGGTTACATGGGTGATATCCTCCATCCATATCTTTGTATAATCATAGACCTGGGGATATTTTGTGATCAGCTCTCTTGACATCAAGGCCACATCCTTGGCCGAGGAATAATGATTGTCGGAATTGGTCAGCCCACAGCAGTCCTCAAAATGAGTATCCACCATGCCAAGCTCCGCAGCCTTCTCGTTCATCAGCCCCACAAAGGCCTCCTCGCTGCCCGCTATATGCTCCGCCACAGCCACACTTGCATCATTTCCGGATGCAACGGCGATACATTTTAACATAGTATCAAGGGTCTGCACCTCTCCAGCCGCCAAAAACACCTGAGATCCTCCCATGGAGCTTGCGTACTCGCTGGTAACCACCTCATCCTCCAGACTGATTTTTCCGGCTTCGATCTGTTCAAAAGCAAGAAGCAGCGTCATAATCTTCGTGATGCTTGCCGGACTTCTGCGCTCCGAGGCGTTTTGCTCATAGATCACCTGCCCCGTGGATGCCTCTATCAGGATGGCGGACGGCGCAGATATGCTGATATCTGCATAAACCGTTTTGTCCATACACAGAAACATCACAAAGCACAGACAAAAGGCCGCTATTCTCCGTTTCCCATACATAAAAAAAGCCACGCTCCCCTATTTTCTTCTAGTATAGAATATGGGAGTGCGGCCTCAGATATTCCTTCCGGCAGGGATTAATACCACCTGGCAATAATGGAACAGCATCTGTCCACAAACTGCTTTTTCTTTTCCTTCACGTCAATGTGAAATGCCTTCATCAGCTGGATCACATAATCCACCGCTACAATCAGCAAAATCACATGCAGCGCCCGGACTCCCTGATCAAACCTCACGGAATCAATCAGGCGATATACCGCCATGTTCAGAAACTGCACGATTCCTATGGCATAAAACCCCCAGCAGACAGTACTCTCCAGACAGATAATACCCTGAAAATTAAAGGGCTTTTCATTATAGTCCCACCAGAGCTTTCCAAACAGCCGGATCATGGCCCGGCCCACCAGGTACTCAAAGACAGTGGCCAGAAACGCCCCTGCCAGATAAAGCTTTATGTATTGTCCTTTCAGAGGACAAAGCAAAAGATAGCCGATCACAGCGCCAAAGCCGTAGATCGGACAAAAAGGACTTTTTGCAAACCCTCTGTTGGTCAGCCTGCGGTTGCAGAAGGACATATAGACAGACTCTACAAACCAGCCCAGAATGCTGTATACCGCAAATGCCGCTACCAGATGATAAACATCCGTCCCAAACAACTCTCTTGTCCACACGACAGTCCACCCCTCAGTATTTTTTGCAGACTTATTTCTCCTGTAACTACAAAGTCCTCAGTCGTAACCGGCCAAGGACTTTTGTGGATTAGTTATATTTACGTTTTCTTGCTGCTTCAGATTTTTTCTTGCGTTTTACGCTTGGCTTCTCGTAATGCTCTCTCTTACGAATCTCCCGCTGAATACCAGCCTTCGCGCAGCTTCTTTTAAAGCGGCGTAAAGCGCTATCCAAAGTCTCGTTCTCTTTTACGATTACGTTTGACATGACTACACCCGACCTCCCTTCAGTCCCTCTAGTAACATGACTGATTGGGTTATTCTTTATGTACAGTGTTTTACCACGTGCACACTTAACATTATAACACAAAAAAGTTATTCGTCAACTATTTTTTTAAAATTTTACCCTGCCGCCACAGCCACTGCCAGCTTCAGGACACCGGCAAGCAGCATCACAAGGATGGGATTCCTTTTCCATTTTTTCAGCAGTGCAAAGCTGACAATAAAAATAACAACCAGACTCCAGCTGGTGCCTGCAGGCGTAACGGCTCCATCGTTTCCCCAAAAAGCCGATACAAGAATAGAAATTCCTGCAGATGCTATCATTGCCACAACCGCCGGGCGGAGCGTAGTCAGCACACTCTGCAATACATTCATACTGCGATATTTTAGATAAAGCCGTGCAAGCAAAGTGACGATGACGCAGGAGGGCAGGATACATCCCGCCGTCGCCACAATAGCTCCCGGGATGCCGGCAATTTTTATTCCCACAAAGGTAGCGGAGTTGACAGCAATAGGGCCGGGCGTCATTTGGGAAATGGTAATCAGGTCGGTAAACTCTGACATACTCAGCCATCCGTGTGATGTTACAATCTCTCCCTGTATCAGAGGCATTGCGGCATAACCGCCCCCAAAGCTGAATAGGCCAATCTGTAGAAAGCTCAAAAAAAGCTGTAGATAAATCATTTTGCCTTCCTCCTTTTTTGTACCAATGCCCGTATCACTCCAATCACAATGCAAATCAAGACCACATAAACCACATTGATTTCCAAAAAGCAGGTTGCCACAAAGGCAGCCGCCATAATCAAAATTGAGGACAACTGTTTCCCATGGATAACGCCCGCTCCCATTTCAAAGACCACCGCCGCGATGACTGCCCCCACTCCCGCCTGCATGCCTTCCAAAACCTGGCTGACAATAAAATTGTCCCGAAAGGCATTATAAAATACGGAGATCAGAGAAATGATGACAAATGGTGGAATAATTGTAGCGATAATAGCAGTGGCCGCGCCAGCCATGCCGGCCAGCTTATACCCCACCACAATGGCGCCGTTGACAGCAATAGCGCCAGGGGATGACTGGGCGATTGCAATCAAATCCAGCATTTCATTTTCTTCAATCCAATGGTATTCATCTACAAACTTTTTCTTCATCAGCGTTACAATGACGTAACCGCCGCCAAAAGTAAAAGCGCTCAAATAGAGAGTGGAAATAAATACTTTTAATAAAACCTCTTTTTTACTTTTCATCTTTCCTCCATTCCGAAGTGTTCTGCGCTGGTGCAGGCGCACCAAAGCTCAGCTTCTGCGCCGCTTTTCTCTTGTAAGTATAGTACATCTTGACAGATAAAGAAAATACTATTACTCTATAATTACCATAGGTAATTTATTATTATAGGAAAAAGCTATGACCCTTCGACACATGAAAATATTTGTGGCTGTTTTTAAGCACAGCAATATCACAAAAGCCGCCAAAGAGCTGCATCTTGCGCAGCCCTCCGTAAGCGTTGCCATAAAGGAATTAGAGGAATACTATGGCGTGCGGCTGTTTGAAAGAATCGGGAGGCGTATTTTTCCGTCGGAATGCGGAAAAGAATTTTTTGATTACGCCCTTCACATCGTTTCTCTTTTTGAGGATATGGAAAAGAAAATAAAAAACTGGGATCAGTCCGGGGCTCTCCGCGTGGGCACAAGCATCACAATCGGAACCCATATGCTTCCTCTGCTGATTCAGCAATATCAGCTCCAATATCCTGAATTGAAAATAGAAGCATTCATAAGCAGATCCAGCGATATCGAACAAAAAATCCTGGACAACTCCATCGATATCGGCTTGATCGAAACCAGGCCTGAGCATACTGAAATCCATTCGGTTCCCTTTATGGAGGACACTATGTGCGCCATCGTTTCCTGCACCCATCCCCTGGCCGGGCAAAAATCCACTACCCTCTCACAGTTAGCCGAATTTCCGTTTCTCATGCGGGAAAAGGGAAGCGCCGGAAGAGAGCTTTTGGACGCGTGCTTTTCTCTTCTTCAGTTATCTGTCTCTCCCATATGGGAAAGCGCAAGCACACAAGCTATTGTCAAAGGCGTTGCAGGCGGAATCGGAGTGGCGGTACTTCCTTATCTTCTTGTGGAAAGGGACATCCAGCAAAATGTTGTCAAAATGCTGCCCCTCAAACCGCCACTGCAGCGGGAATTAAATATCATTTACCACAAGAGCAAATATCTCACACCAAACATGAATACCTTTATTGCTCTGTGCAAAAATTATGGCAGGAAGGACTAGCCCTTCCTGCCATAAATCATTTTACAGCAAATTGCTGTGGGATATTTCTGCTCCCCCGCTTCTTCAGGAAAGCTGCGTCTCCAGCACCTTTGCAGCCTCCGCTATGGCAGCGGGAATGCCCGCCGGATTTTTTCCGCCGGCCTGGGCCATATTGGGACGGCCTCCGCCGCCTCCACCCACCAGGGCGGCAATACCCTTGATCAGATTGCCTGCATGGGCGCCAGCCTTCAGAGGAGCATCCGTTACCATGGCGATTATATTCACCTTTCCGCCCTGATTGGAAAGCAGCACTACAACGCCCTCACCCAGCTTTTCCTTCAGCTGGTCTCCCAGCTCTCTCAAGCCGTTCATATCCACATTGTCCACGCTGGCTGCCAGCAGCTTTACGCCCTTTATCTCCACCACACTGTCCATAACGTTTCCCAGAGCCTCCTTTGCCGCCTTGCTCTTTAAGGATTCGTTCTCGGACGAAAGCGCCTTCACCTGGGTGGTCACATGCTCGCACTTTTCCACAAGAGCCGCCGGAGACGTCTTCAAAATCCTGCAGGCCTCCTCCAGAATCTGCTCCAGATTCCGGTAATAGGCAAAAACGCCATTTCCTGTCAGCGCCTCGATTCTGCGCACCCCTGCCGCAACACCGTTTTCAGAAACAATCTTAAAGGCCGTTATTGCTCCGGTGTTTGCCACATGGGTTCCGCCGCAAAGCTCTGTGGAAAAATCTCCCATCTTTACCACACGGACCTTCTCTCCGTACTTTTCCCCGAAAAGCGCCATGGCTCCTGTCTGTTTTGCCTCCTCCAGAGTCATGATCTGGGTAACCACAGGAAGATTTTCCGCAATCTGTTCGTTGACAAGCTCCTCTACCTTCCTGATCTCCTCTGGCGTCATAGGTGCAAAATGGCTGAAATCAAAGCGCAGTCTTTCGCCGTCCACATAGGAGCCGTTCTGCTCCACATGGGTGCCCAGCACTTCTCTTAAAGCCTTCTGCAGCAGATGGGTGGCGCTGTGGTTTTTACAGGTATCCGCCCTTCTTTTGGCGTCCACTGTCAGGGAAACCGTATCGCCCACCTTGAGCATTCCCTTGGTTACCCTGCCGATATGTCCTACCTTTCCTCCCAAAAGATGAATGGTTTCCTTTACCTCAAAGCTGCCGTCTGCAGTGACGATAGTGCCAGTATCCCCGTTTTGTCCTCCCATGGTTGCATAAAAGGGAGTTTCCTCCACGATCACAGTACCCGTCTGCCCGTCGGTAAGCGCCTCCACAAGCTCCGTCTCAGTGGTCAGCACCGTAATTCTGGAATCGTGCTTAAGTCTGTCATATCCCACGAATTCCGTGGTGATGGCGGGATCGATGGACTCATAGACCGTCACATCAGCCCCCATATAATTGGTCCCCTTTCTTGCCTTGCGGGCCTGTTCTTTCTGTTTTTCCATACATGCGCCAAAGCCCGCCTGATCCACGCCAAAGCCCTTCTCTGACAGAATTTCCTCCGTCAGGTCCAGAGGAAAGCCATAGGAGTCATACAGCTTAAAGGCATTATCTCCCGGAAGCTCAGAGACACCCGCTTTCTTCATCTCCTCTTCCATCTCATTTAAAATGCTCAGGCCCTGGTCGATGGTTTTGTCAAATTTGTCCTCCTCCTGGGTCAGCACATTTAAAATAAAGGCCTGCTTTTCCTCCAGCTCAGGGTAGCCGTCCTTGCACTCGTCAATGACGGTCTGGCTCAAGCTTGCAAGAAACTTTCCTTCAATTCCCAGAAGCCTTCCATGTCTGGCCGCTCTTCTGATCAGACGGCGCAGCACATAGCCCCTGCCCTCGTTGGAGGGCATGATGCCGTCGCTGATCATAAAGGTGGAGGAACGAATATGGTCCGTAATCAGACGGATGGACACGTCCTTGGCCTCGTCCTTCTGATATTCCACTCCCGCGATCTGGCAGATGCGGTCTCTGATTGCCTTCATGGTGTCGATGTCAAAAACGGATTCCACATCCTGCACCACCACCGCAAGACGCTCCAGCCCCATGCCCGTATCAATGTTCTTCTGTGCCAGCTCCGTATAGTGTCCATGCCCGTCATTGTCAAACTGGGTGAATACGTTGTTCCACACCTCCATGAACCGGTCACAGTCACAGCCCACCTTACAGTCCGGCTTTCCGCAGCCGTACTTGATTCCTCTGTCATAATAGATTTCAGAGCAAGGACCACAGGGACCTGCGCCGTGCTCCCAGAAATTATCGCACTTACCGTTCTCGTCCCGGTAAAAACGGGTAATTTTTTCTTCCGGCACTCCGATTTCCTTTGTCCAGATTTCAAAGGCTTCATCATCCTCACAATAAATGGAGGGATACAGCCTCTCCGGATCCATGCCTACCACCTGGGTGAGAAACTCCCAGCTCCATGCAATGGCCTCATGCTTAAAATAATCCCCAAAGGAAAAATTTCCAAGCATCTCAAAAAAGGTCAGATGTCTGGCTGTCTTTCCTACATTTTCAATATCTCCGGTCCGCACACATTTCTGGCAGGTGGTCACCCTTCTTCTGGGCGGTATCTCCTGACCGGTAAAATAAGGCTTTAAGGGCGCCATGCCTGAATTGATGATCAAAAGGCTGTTGTCATTGTGAGGCACCAGCGAAAAGCTCTTCATCTTCAGATGCCCCTTGCTCTCGAAAAAATCAAGAAACATCCTCCGCAGTTCGTTTACACCATATGCTTTCATGGGATTTATCCTCCTATTTGCGTTTCCTTACGTTTTATCATTATATCTGTCTCCCTTGTCCCCGTCAAGAGACGGTTTCTTTAAGTCCAAAAGGCAAGCTGGTAGTAAAAGGTATAAAACACAGAGGGCGCCGTGTCCGCCAGACGCTCCGCGTTATCCGTAAACAGCAGCATCAGATAAAAGGCCATGGTTACGGCGAAGGCCGCATTTTGCCCCAGCCGCAGCAGATGAATTCTGTCCGGCATTTCCCGATTGTACTGCCAGGCCGAAAACCACGCAGTCAGGGCTCCCAGATAAAAGAGCCATCCAAAATCGCTGAAATACCGAAGCAGCACACCCGCAGCCTGGGCGTCCACACACACCACCAAAAATCCCAGAACCACAGACATAAAGGCAAAAGCATATACGGACCTTTTGGGAAACCACTTTCTCTTTCCCAAAAAACAAAGCCCCAAAAATGCCATGAGATTCACCGGAAAAAATCCGCCGAAGGTTCCTTCTGTTATGGCTTTTCCCATGTAGGAGGTCCACTGGGACACCTGCTGTATATAGGGAAATTTTGCAGAAAGACTGGGCGGCTGAAACAAATAAACGAAAAACGCCTGAGGAAGCCTTCCCAGATCAACGCCCCGCCTTGTCATATCATTTGTGGTAAGATTATAGGTGGCTCCGAAATCAAAGGGCGAGCCGAAACGCCTGTAATTGTACAGCATGAGAAAGGCGCCCACCGCCACATAGGGCAAAAAGGCAAGCAAGGTCTTCCCCCAGGTTTTCCTGGAAAACAGCAGCCTCTTTTGAAAGACAGCTTCCCAATAGATCGGGAAAATCAAAAGAGAGCCCAAAAGAAGCTGGGGCCTGCAGCCGGCCACAAGAGCCATGGACAAACACCCTGTGACAAGCTTCCATGTGGTCACCTGGTTTTCCTTCAATGAGGAAATAAAACAGCCGATTCCAAACACAGACAGGGTTATCCCCAGCAGAATGGGAAGGGAATAAAAATCAGGCCTTCTCATGATAGTTAACGCCCCACAGCCGTTTATCATCAGCAGTGTTCCCAGAAGCCAGCCTGCGTAGGGAATGCTTCCCTTAAAATATCTGCGCACCAGATTTGCGGAAAGCCAAAATGTCGCCAGAATAAACCCCGCCCCGGTTATCAGCACCCCAAGTCTTGTGGGAAAAGGGGTTCCCGTCACCAGATACCAGGGCAGATAAAACAAAAGCACCGGCACAATGCCAAAATACACATAGTATTTGCCGTTATAGTAAGCCACATCCCAAAGGTAGCTTTCCCCCGCGCCCTCCGTTATTTTCTGCCGCATGGCATAATCATATGGATTTTCCATGGACGCCAAAGACGCCGGCGGCGTATCCTCCAAATAAAGCTGTCCCTTGGACAAGGCAACCGCCAGCTTGTGATACTGCATATGATGCTCCCATTCCACATCCCCAAACACCGGATTCAAAAACGCCGCTCCCACAAAGAGTCCAATCTGCAAAAGAACCGCCGCGAGGGTGATCCGCCTCTGAGACCAGGAATCCGCCGCCTGCATCTCTTTGTAATATTTCCCCCTTGCAGAAGCAAACGCCAAAAACCAAATGGTCAGTGTCAGCACAAAAAAGCGCAGCAGGGAAAAATTCACAGGTATTTTGGGATTTAATATCAGCTCGTCAATTTGAATGATGTCTCCCTGGCCTGCAGCCAGAAAAATCACAAGACTTTTGCACTCCCCCGACAGATGAAGCTTTAAATACTGGCTTCTTGGGACGTCCTTCAAAATCTGCCGGTCCGGCAGCACATAATAATCCTGGTTTGCCTCGTCCGCGGCATACACAGACACAGTAGTGACCTCTTCGGTTTCCTTTCCCTCCGGGTTAAGCCTGGTAAAGGAAATTTTAATCGCATTCAGCTTTTCGTTGATCTGGGGTATCTCCAGGCGAAGGGACTCCGCCACCGTAATGCTGCCATCCGCATTCCATTCACCGCCTGCATAAATGCGTACATTTTCCGCCTCTTTCGGCTGATTAAAGGCCGTAAGGAGGCTGGAGTACTGGAAAAGGGTCAGCTCCAGCAATAAAGCCAGCACAATTGCCTTCCACCATCTGCCCATGTATCATTCATCCTCCTGCTCCAGCATCTCGTTGAGCTCCTCCCTGGCGGTTTCAATTTCCTCATGCTTTCCCTTTTTCAGTGCAGTCTCAAAAGCCGTAATATAAAAATCCAGCTTTTTCCTGCGTTCGCCTAAGGATTCCTCGTACATTCTCTCCGCCCGAAGCAGCACCAGCCTGTTCTCCTCGTAATCCCTGGGCTGGATTTTCAGGTAGGCCAGCTCCTCCATGCGCTTTGCAATCTCCTCGTCGGTCATCTCATTGTCCTGGCCCTTGATAATCAGCTTCTGGCTTAAGCCGGTGGAAACCACCTTTACCTCCACCTCCAAAAGGGAATTGATATCATAGGTGTAGGTCACATCCACCGCCTCCTTCCCCTTGGGCCCCGGCGGAACCGGTATTTCCAGCTCACCCAGATACAGATTGTTGCGTGCAAAGCGGCTTTCCCCCTGAAGCACCCGTACGCGCACCTTCTCCTGATTGTCTCTGGCGGTGTAAAGCCGTTCCGTGTGGCTTGCGGGAATCACGGTATTGCGCTCTATAATAGGACAGAATCTCCCATCCTCAAATTTTCCCTCTTCATACTCCACTACAATCTCCGTGCCCAGCGTAAAGGAGCATACATCTGTAAG
>NZ_CEWDFQ010000029.1:0-16065 GCF_982438285.1 Acetatifactor sp.
ACCCGTGACCTCCGCACTACCAATGCGACGCTCTACCGACTGAGCCACAGCAGCATTCACGGTGACTGACAGGCAATCACCGTGTTACATTCTATCAAAAGACCTGACGTTTGTCAACAAAAAATTACGCCCGTTTACGCTTTTTACAGCTTAAACTGTTTCAGTGTATCGCTCAGCTGAAGCGCTCTCTTCTGCATCTGCTCTGAAGCATCCTCCAGTCTTGTAACAGCCTCCAGCTGCTTGTCTGCAGCGCCGTATACCTCCATGGAGGAGGAAGCCGTTTGTGCGGAAACTGAAGAAATGCTTTCCACAGAGCCAAGAGTCGCCGAGCGGTCGCTGTCCATATCCTTTACGCTGTCGTTGATCAGCTGCAAGGCTTCCAGCAGCCCCGACACCTGTCTCTCAATCTCCCGGAAGGAATCTATGGTTGCATTCACCGCATCCGACTGGGTAGCCACCACGCTTTCCGCCTCCTTGGCAATCTCGGATACCTTTCCGGTATTTTGAATCATTTCCTGAATAATTTTGGCAATCTCACCTGCCGCCGTAAGAGACTGGTCCGCCAGCTTTCGGATTTCCTCAGCCACTACGGCAAAGCCTCTTCCACTGGCGCCCGCCCGGGCAGCCTCAATAGACGCATTCAAGGACAGGAGATTGGTCTGGGAAGCAATTTCATTAATCACTTCCACGATCTGGCCAATGGAACGGGTTTTCTGCTCCAGCTCATCCACGGCGCCGATTACCTCTCCCGTAATTCTGGTGGTAGAAACCGCACTGGAGGTAAGTTCTCCCGTAGCATTCATGCCCTGTGCAATACAAGCCTCTGCAGCGTCCGTCATCTTCAATATCTGTGCTGCGCTGTCCGTTACGCTTGTAATCTTGGAGGACAGCCCATCCATCTGGTTTAAGCAGTCCGCCGAATCCTTGTCTAAAAGCTGTACTCCCTTTTCAATCTCCTGGATGGAATCCTTAATGTTTTTGGAGGTATCCATAAACATTTCCGAGGACTCCGATACCTCTGCCGCTGCCGTCGTCAGCTCTCCGCTGACCTCCTTTACATTGGTAAGCAGCTTTTTCATATGGGATGCCATGCCTGAAATTCCCTCCGTCAGAAGCCTGAATTCATCCTTTCTTCTGGAATGGATTTCCACTGTCAGATCGCCGTCGGATATCTTCTTCAGGCATTTTACGATTTTACGGATGGTTCCGCCAAAGCTTTTTGCCAGAACGCTGCCAAGGGCAAGGGCAATTATAACTGCAGCCACAGAAATGATAACTGTCAAGCGGCGGATATCTGCTGCCTGCGCCAGAATCTGGCTGTCCGGAACCAGCACGGCAATCACAGCCTCCCTGTCTCCCAGCGCCCTGTAGAAGAAATGGTAATCGCTGCCGTTGTATGACACCTGGCTTAAGCCGGCTGTGGCATCTCCTCCTGCTGACAGCGCAGAAACCGCATTCTGGTAAAAATCTTGTCCAGAAAACACCTTTTCTTCCTGTTCAATGGCCTGTCCGTTCTCAAGCAAAAATTCCCCACCGTCACAAGTCACCAGCCCAACACATGTACCTTCCCCCACATTCAGCGCTCCCAGGCTGTCCTGCAGAATATCAGGGGCAAAGTCAATAATCATAAAGCCGTTAGAATCCACCATCTTCTTTACCAGACGCATGGAATATTTACTGCTGTCCACACCCAAAGCCGCATCTGCATCAGACTGATTGCCGAACAGATAATATTTTGTTGCATTGGCCTGTGCAAGCTCTCCCTGAGGTGTGGCCATAAAAGCTTCATAGGCCTCTGTTCCGGTCAAATCCACTGTTGCAATAGGCTCTTCGCTCTGGGAAATAAAAAAAACATTGGCAAGGAGGTCGTCTCCCGTCACAGCGCGCTTAAACTCCGTGGTGGTCCGTCCCTTATACACCACAGCGTCTGTCATATTCCCTGCAAAATAACGCTTTAATTCATCATCCTGCAGATAGCTTCTGTAGCTTGCCTGCTCTGTATCCAGCACCAGATTCAGATAATCCTCCACCATCTGCATGGTCTGCTCTATAGAGCTTTGATAGCTGGAAAACACCGCATTAGCCGCCATTTGGTAAGAAGATACCCCCAGCGCCACAATACAGATCACAGGCACAAAAAAGGAAGCGATCAGCTTAAATTGAATTCCGCGGAAAAATCCAACTGCTATTTTGTCCCGCTTCTGTTTTTGATTATTTTTCCGCTTTTGATTGTTAGGTTTCTTTCCGCCATTTGCTTTCATTTGTTCCAATGTTCTTTCTTTTTCGCCATTTCCAGCCATTGAAGAGCACCCTTTCCTTCCTGATTTCTAAAGGTGTTTATCTTTCAAACCATGTAATTATTTTACCACTATTGCGGCAATACTTCAATGGCTTTCAAATTCACTTGCTTTCAAATTTACCTGCCTTCAAAGCCGCTTTCTGATCTTGCTCTTAAGGCGCTGCAGTGCATTATCCGTGGATTTCTCATCCCGGCCCAGCACCTTGGCAATCTGTGTATAGCTCATGCCCGTCATATACAAATCCAATACCTGTTTTTCAAAGGCGCTGAGCTCATTTTCAATGGTATTTTCCAGATAAGCCACCCTCTCCTTGTCCAAAAACACCGCCTCCGGATTTAATTCCGCCCGGGCGGCCAGCGCTTCAAACAGCCGCAGCTCCTCCTGGTCCGCCTGCTGCCCGGGGGCGCTGTCCAGCGACACATAATTGTTCAGGGGAAAATGCTTCTGCCTGCCTGACGCCCGCACTGCAGTATACATCTGACGGCTGATGCACAAATCCGCAAAGGTGTAAAAGCTGGCATCCCTGCCGCTGTCGTAATCACGAACCGCCTTGAACAGGCCGATCATTCCCTCCTGAATCAGATCATCATTGTCGCCGCCCAAAATAAACATGGACTTTGCCTTGCTGCGGACCAGATTTTTATACTTGTTGCAGATATAATCCATGATGGCCTCCTCCCCGTCTCTCAGACGAAGAATCAGCTCCTCATCCCCAGCATTTCCATAGCGCTCCGCTTCTGTCACAACGAAACCTCCCGGCTTACGCCATTCTCTGTCTCACAATTTCATAGGCCAGCACTCCGGCGGCAACAGAAGCATTGAGAGAATCAATATTTCCCTTCATAGGTATGGCCGCCGTCATATCACACTTTTCCTTCACAAGCCGGCCCACTCCCTCTCCCTCGCTGCCGATCACAAGACCGATGGGCCCTTTCAAGTCAAGCTGATACATAATGGTTCCCCCCATATCGGCACAGACAAACCAAAGCCCCTCCTTTTTCAGCGCTTCAATGGTCTTTGCCAGATTGGTCACCTTCGCCACAGGCGTATAGTTCAAAGCTCCTGCGGAGGTTCTTGCCACCGCCGCCGTCAGTCCCACAGCCCGGTTTTTGGGGATAATTACTCCATGCGCCCCCGCCAGATTGGCAGTGCGGATGATCGCTCCCAGATTATGAGGATCCTCGATATTGTCCAGAAGAAATAAGAAGGGAGGCTCCCCCTTCTCCTTTGCGGCCCGAAGCATGTCCTCCACCTGGGCATACTCATAGGCGGCGGCAACGGCGATCACTCCCTGATGCCTTCCTGTTTCAGACATCTGATCCAGACGTTCCCTGGTCACATATTTGATCTGGCAGTCCCCTTTCGCCGCCTCCCGTTTGATGCTGAGGATTGGGCCGTCCTTACAGCCGTCCAATAAAAACAGCTTGTCTATGGTTTTGCCCGCCCTAAACGCCTCCAGCACCGCATTTCTGCCCTCTATGGTAAATTCCTGATACGCCATATTTCTCTTTCCTTTCTCTCCTTTGCCTTTCCTCTCTTTCCCCGGCGTTTTCCCCACAGTCTCTACAATGTATCCAATCCTGCAAGGGCAATTCCTTTGTGGATCAAAGTAAGCATCCTCTCCTGCCTGTCCGTCAGGTACAGATATCCCATAAGTGCCTCAAAGCCTGTGGCCGTCTTATACTCTGCCAGAGTTGCATTCTTTGCCGTGGTGTGGGGCTTTGCATTTCTTCCCCTTCTGTACACTGCCTCTTCCTCCTCGGTCAGCTCAGGCAGCAGCGCCTGTATTATCTCAGCCTGCGCCTTGGCCTTTACATATTTGACAGCATCTCTGTGCAGCTGGTTGGCGGAGCGGTTGGCCCGCTCCACCACTACAGTGCGGATAACCAGATCATACACCGCATCTCCCATATAGGCCAGCGCCAGAGGCGAATAGGTTCTGATATCCTGATCCGCGCACGCAAAAAGCTTCTTGATTTGTCCCAGCAGATTTACGCTCTCTTCCATTTTACACCCTCTCGTGTATCCTCCAGGATAATCCCCTTTTCCAGCAGCATTTCCCGAATCTCGTCCGCTCTTTGAAAGTCTTTGGCCTTTCTTGCCGCCTGGCGTTCCTGGATCAGCCGCTCCACGTCCTCCTCCAGCATTTGTGTCTTACGGTTCACCGTAAGGCCGCAGATATCAGAAAGCTGCTCAATTTCCTTCTTAAGCCCGGACAGAAACGCCCGGCTGCTTCCATCGGACGCCCATGTATTTGCAAATTTTACCAGCTCAAATATAGCGGAAAGCGCATCCGCCGTATTGAAATCATCATCCATGGCCTCCTCAAATTTCAGCGCAAACCCCTGGGCTTCCTTCAAAAGAGCGGCCTCCTCTTCACTGGCCTCCTCCTGCGCAGCGTTTTCCAGCAAAAAGCGCAGATTATCCACGCTGGTCACAATTCTCTCATAACCGTTTTTTGCCGCCTCCATCAGCTCCGCACTGAAATTCAGAGGACTCCTGTAATGAGCGGAAAGCATGAAAAACCGAAGCACCTGCAGATCATACTTCTCTCCCACTTCTCTCACCGTAAAGAAATTTCCCAGGGATTTTGACATTTTGCGGTTGTCAATGTTCAAAAAGGCATTGTGCATCCAGTATCTGGCAAAGGTTTTTTGGTTGGCCGCCTCGGACTGGGCAATTTCGTTTTCATGATGAGGAAATACCAGATCTTCTCCGCCCGCATGAATATCAATTTCATCCCCAAGATACTTTTTGCTCATAACAGAGCACTCAATATGCCAGCCAGGTCGTCCCTGACACCAGGGAGACTCCCAGTAAGGCTCTCCCTCCTTTTTCGGCTTCCAGAGCACAAAATCCAAGGGGTCCTCCTTTTGATCCTCCCCGGACACCAAAAGAGTTCTGTTCCCCCCCCGCAGGTCATCCAGATTTTTGTGGGAAAGCTTTCCATAATCCTGAAAGCTTCTGGTACGGTAGTACACGGTGCCATCCTCTGCCCTGTAGGCATGCCCCGTCTCAATGAGCTTTTCGATCATCTCAAGCATGCCTCCAATTTCCTGGGTGGCTAAGGGATGGGTGGTGGCCGGCTTTACATTCATGGCCTCCATATCCTTTTTGCATTCTTCAATATACCGCTTGGAAATCACATCTGCGTCCACACCCTCCTCAATGGCCTTTTTGATAATTTTATCATCCACATCCGTAAAGTTAGACACATAATTTACCTCATATCCCTTATATTCCATATATCTGCGCACCGTATCAAATACAATCATGGGACGGGCATTTCCAATATGAATCAGATTGTAAACCGTGGGGCCGCACACATACATCCTCACCCTGCCCGGTTCTATGGGAACAAATTCTTCTTTCTTCTTTGTCAGCGTATTATAGATTTTCATGCTCATTCTTCTTTTCCTCCGCTTTCCGATCCGTTTTCTCTTCCTGGTCCTTTTGCAGTCTTTTTCGCAGCAGCTTTATCTCCGCCTCCAAATCAAGCAGGCGGTTGGTCAGCTGGGAATTTGCCATCTGCAGATTGGCAATGTCCTCCCGCACAGGGTCCGGCAGATCCGTCTGGTTCATGGTCTCCTGGGGAAGGGCCATGTTGTTGCGCTTCACCACTCGTCCCGGTACTCCAACCACTGTGGAATTGGGGGGGACCTCGCTTAAGACCACGCTGCCCGCCCCTATCTTGGAATTATCCCCTATGGTGAAGGAACCCAGCACCTTGGCTCCCGCGCTGATCATGACATTATTGCCCACAGTGGGATGACGCTTGCCGTGCTCCTTACCGGTTCCGCCCAGCGTCACTCCCTGGTACAGCGTCACATTGTCGCCGATCACAGTGGTTTCGCCGATAATCACTCCATTTCCGTGATCAATAAAAAATCCCCTGCCGATCTCAGCCCCCGGATGAATCTCAATCCCGGTCTTGCGCACTCCTCTCTGGGAAATATATCTGGCCAGAAAAAAATGCTTCTTTCTATACAGCTTATGCGCCAGCCGATAGTGCATCATCACCTTAAAGCTGGGATACAAAAACACCTCCATAGAGGAGTGGATTGCCGGATCTCTCTCTCGTATAATCCGGATTTCCTCTTTTATGTTTGCAATGAGCCCCATATTTCTCCTCGTTTCTGCGCCGCCCTCTGCCCATCCCGGGTTTGCGGCAGCGCAGGCACAAACCCTTCCCTTGGGCCATAATACATAAAAACCGCGGATAAATCCCGGTGTATCCTCACACCAGAGACGAATTTATCCGCGGTCCCACTCTGTTTAAGGACAGCTCCCGGTCAAAGACCGGACTGCCCCTCTCTCTTTTCGCTTAACGCACGCTTACGGGCCCGGATACCTGCCAGACGGCTCTCCCCGGACCGGCTCACGAATGCACTTCCTTCCCCTCCTGCCAAAGCCGCTTTCAGCCAGCGACGGCCTCTCTCTTTTGCAGTACCGGGAAAGTACTCTTTTCGCTCACAGCCCTTTTCCTATGAATAAAATAAAAACTTCTTGCAAGCCTTCTAATAAACAGAATATGCAATCAGCCTGAATTTGTCAACCAAATTTTAGCGTTCTTCCTTCCACGCCCTGATTTTAAGAAGCCGCTCCTTCACCTGTTTTTCCGCCCCCTGTTCCGTTGGATGATAATATCTTGTGCCCTTCATGGACTCAGGCAGACATTCCATTCGGGTGAGCTTTTCCTCTGTATTGTGGGCATACTCGTAATTCTCTCCATAGTGAAGGTTTTTCATCAGCTTGGTGGGGGCATTGCGAAGCTGCAGGGGAACCGGCTCCGCCCGCTTTTCCTTCATGTCCCTTCTGCATGCCTCCACAGCCTGCAGCATGGCATTTGACTTTGGCGCCATGGACAGATAAGTAACCGCGTGGGCCAGATGCACGTCGCATTCCGGCATCCCCAGAAAATGGCAGGCCTGATATGCCGCCACCGCCACGGTGAGAGCCTGGGAATCCGCCATGCCGATGTCCTCGCTGGCGAAACGGATCAGGCGTCTTGCAATGTACAGGGGATTTTCCCCTCCGTCCAGCATTCTGTACATCCAATAGAGGGCCGCATCCGGATCGCTGTTTCGCATAGACTTGTGAAGAGCGGAAATCAGATTGTAATGCTCCTCCCCCGCCTTGTCATAGAGAAGGGATTTCCGGCTGATGCACTGCTCCAGCTCCTCGTCGGTAACACGAATTGCGCCCTCTGAAAGAATTTCGCCGTTCAGCACAGCCATCTCCAGGATATTTAAAGCCGTCCTGGCATCTCCGTCTGCAAAAGCCGCAATAGCTTCAAGCTGTCTTTCTGTGATGGTTATATTTTGCTCTCCAAAGCCCTCCTTGGCCTCAAGGGCATGATGCAGTAATTCGGTAAGGTTCTCCTTTGTCAGCGGCTTTAGCACAAAGACCCTGCACCTGGACAGAAGCGCCCCGTTGATCTCAAAGGAAGGATTCTCTGTGGTGGCTCCGATCAGCACAATGCTTCCCTTCTCCACAAAGGGCAGGAAAGCATCCTGCTGGGCCTTGTTGAACCGATGGATTTCATCCACAAACAGCAAGGTGCGCACTCCCAGAAACCGATTCTGCTCCGCCTGGGCCATCACCTCTTTGATTTCCTTGATTCCGCTTGTCACCGCACTGAAATTTATAAAATTGGAGCGGGTTTTTCCCGCAATAATGCTGGCAAGGGTAGTCTTTCCCACGCCCGGCGGCCCCCAGAAGATCATGGAAGAAATCTGGTCTCTCTCAATGAGCTGGCGCAGCATTCTGCCCTCTCCCAGCAGATGCTCCTGCCCCACAAAATGCTTCAGGGTTTTGGGGCGCAGCCTGCTTGCCAGCGGCGTAGTCTCATTCCGATTGTCAAAGAGGGACATCTGTTCCATATTCGAAGAATGGTTCATAAAAACACCTTCCTTCCCGCTTTCATGAAATCCGCTTTTAAGGCTCCTCAGACTCTTTTGCAGCCGCTGCAGCCATCACATCCCCCCATGGTCTCTCTTGCCGTCAGGTCATAGGGGCTGGTGAGCATGCACACGGCCTGGGCGGAAATTCCTTCTCCCTGTCCCGTAAAGCCAAGCCCCTCCTCCGTAGTGGCCTTTACATTCACCTGCGAGAGGGAAAGTCCCAGTCCTCCTGCGATGTTTTCCCGCATGGCGTCAATATAAGGGCGCATTTTAGGCGCCTGGGCAATAATGGTTGCGTCTATATTTTCCACAAGAAAATGATGCTCCACAAGCAGCGCTCCCACCTTTTCCAGAAGCTTCATGGAAGAAATCCCCTTATAGGCCGGGTCCGTGTCCGGGAAATGACTGCCGATGTCACCCAGCGCGGCTGCACCCAGCAGCGCATCCATGACGGCATGCAAAAGCACATCCGCATCCGAATGTCCAAGCAGTCCCTTTTCCCAGGGAATCTTTACCCCTCCGATGATAAGGTCTCTGTCCTTTGTAAGCCTGTGCACGTCATAGCCCGTTCCAATTCTCATATGAATACCTCTTTTCTGAGCGACTTGTCGCGAAGAGGCGACGCAAATATCAAATTTGCGTCTGCCATAAGAGCTATTTGTTTTCGCTCGGAAACAAATAGCAATGTGAAAAATCAGCACATCAGTGTGATTTTTCACATTATCCTCCTTTTCTACGCTTTTTTCCGTTTAGAGAACGAAAAGCCAAGACCCTTGCGCTCGTCCCTTCTTCCTCTGCTTCGCTCCTCACCTCTTCTGCCGTTTCTGCCCTGATCTCTCCTTGCGGCATCCCTGTCTCTGCCTCTTTGATTTCCTTTTCTTCTATCCTCTCCGGCGCCTCTTCGTTTTCCAAAGCGGCGGCTTTCTGCTTCATCCACTGCTATCTCCTGGCCTCTGTCGCCCACCTGATACTTTAACAGCACGGCAGCCAGGTCCAGGGCGTCGCAGTTTTCCTCCTCCATTTTGTGCAGCAGATATTTCTTCATCAAATCTATATCTTCATGCTCGTGAAGCTCCCATGCCTGCTCTAAAAGCTTGAACACCTTGGCCTTCAGCACCTTGCCCGTGCTCGGAAGCTTCCTTTCCTCCACTGTGGTGCGGCATACTCTTTCAATTTCCCGAATCTTGTAAACCTCTCTGCCCGCCGCCAGGGTAAAGGAACGCCCTGTTCTTCCGGCACGTCCCGTTCTTCCGATCCGGTGTACGTAGTACTCCACATCCTGCGGAATATCGTAATTAATTACAGCTTCCACGTCATCCACATCAATTCCTCTGGCTGCTACGTCCGTGGCAATCAAAATATTGGTGCTTCCGTTGCGGAAACGCCTCATCACCGCATCTCTCTGGTGCTGGGACATATCCCCATGCAGTCCCTCCGCCTGGTAGCCCTGACGCTTCAGCACCTCGGAAAGCTCGTCCACCTTCCGTTTGGTATTACAGAAAATCAAGCACAGCTTAGGCTGGTAGTATTCCAGCAGACGGATGCAGGCCGCATCCTTGTCCGAATTTTTTATTTTATAATAACGCTGGGACACAAGGGGGATGGTCAGCTCCTTTGCCGCTACCCGGATCAGCTTTGCGTTCTTCTGGAAGCGGTCCGTTATATCCAGAATGGGCTTTGGCATGGTGGCGGAAAACAGCGCCGTCTGGTGCTCCCCCGGAATCTGTCCAAGAATCAGCTCCATATCCTCTCTAAATCCCATATTCAGCATTTCGTCCGCCTCATCCAGCACCACCATATTTACATGGTCCAGCTTTATGGTGCGCCGCCGCATATGGTCCATCACGCGCCCCGGTGTACCTACAATGATCTGTACTCCCTTAAGCCCGGAAATCTGCTTCCCGATCTCCTGGCCTCCATAGACAGGAAGGACTTTCACGCCGTGCATATACTTTGCAATTTTGCGCAGCTCCTCCGCCGCCTGAATGGCAAGCTCCCTGGTAGGACATAAAATCAAAGTCTGCAGTTTTTTCAGGTCCGGATCTATCCGCTGAATGGCAGGAATACCAAAGGCAGCCGTCTTTCCCGTTCCTGTCTGCGCCTGTCCGATAATGTCCTCTCCCGCCAGCAGGCTGGGAATTGCCTGCTCCTGAATGGGCGAAAGTTTTTCAAATCCCATCTCATCGATAGCGCGCAAAATACGTTCGTCCAACAAATTTTCCAATAAATTATCCACTGAAATCTCCTTATCCTTCCTTTTTCTATACATTTTTGCAGGAACACAAAAAAAGAGAAATCATCCATTTTCGTTAATGATCTCTCCAATCATTGTCTGAACATTGCATGTAAGTATAGCATGCCGTACATAAAATTGCAAGTAGAAAATTCGTTTTTTCGATTTTTCCATTTTCCTGTTCCGGCAGCCGTTGTCATCGGCCAAAAAGGAAAAATCCCTTTTTCTCATAGGGCTGTGCCTGAAGGGAAACTACCCGATATCCTGTGGCCGCTATGGTTTCCTTAAGCTTCTCTTCATCCAGAGGTTTCTCCGAAAGAATCTCCGTCTGCCCCTTCTTGTGGGAAGAGGAAACCTTTTTTACCTGAAATGCCCTTCTCACCGCATCATTTATATGAGCCTCGCACATACCGCATGCCATTCCGTCAATCTGTAAGATTGTCCTCGTCATTTTTCCGTCTCCAAACCTGCTTATGCAGGCAGTACTCTCCCGATTACTGATATTATTTATTATACCAGTCTATCCCTGAAAATACACCTCTTTTTTCCTTTCTGAACAATATTCTCAATAATCAGTTCTGTCAGACAAAGAGGGTGAATGTAATATGAGCTTTATCTATTTCAATTCTTCTACCCATTTTCCATCTTCCTCCATCCAATCCTTTATTCCACACAACTGTGGCGACTGTATTTTCAATCCTGTTTCTTCAAAAACCTCACGAATCACCGCATCCGTAAACGTTTCTCCTTTCTCAACATGCTCTCCCGGAAAAGTTATTCCTGAATAATCATCGTCTTTTTTATCTTGAACCAATACTTTGTTGCCATTAAACACCATGCACATATTGGTCATTGTAACCTTTTCTATCCTTGCCATTCGTAACACTACCAATCTTTACATTACAATCTCACTATCAAAATACTGTTCCTGAAAATGAATCATAACCATTTGGTTATAAGTAGTTTTGTGATTTTAGTACTTCAAATGTGTTAAATTCGATTCAAACTGCTGTTGCATTTGTTTATAATAATTTGACCCCAATTCGATCCCACTTATTTCAGTCTGAAACAGTTTGAAATGGTGTAAAACGGTCAAATTTTAATATTTTTAAACAAAAAAAGCCCAGAAATACATATTTCAAGGCTTTCAACAAATAGCGAGAGGGGGACTTGAACCCTCGACACTGCGGGTATGAACCGCATGCTCTAGCCAGCTGAGCTATCTCGCCATATAACCGGCCTTCACCGGAGTGGAACCTATAGGGCTCGAACCTATGACCCTCTGCTTGTAAGGCAGATGCTCTCCCAGCTGAGCTAAGATTCCATCTGTCGGCTGCTTCTGCAACCGACTTTATGATTGTACAATGTGTGGTTTTTTTTGTCAACAGCTTTTTTCATTTTTTGCAAAAAAGCTTTCTACATTCGTAACAGTTCAGCCCGCGCCATTCGCAAAGCCGCGCCAAGGCGCTTTTTCGCTGCTGCGCAGCTGCCTTTGCTCATTATCGGGCGCTCCGCTCATAAGCTGCACAACAAGCAACTTCATGCAAGCATGATTTGCTTGTCATACAGCTTATGGCTGAACTATTACCTACATTCTCTCAGGCGCGCTGAATCCCAGAACATCAATGCAGGTTTCCAGAATATCTCTTGTGAGCACCAAAAGAGCGATCAGCCCCTCTTTCTTTGTTTCGTCCTCCTCGCCCAGTATCTTTGTATCATGATAAAAATGGTTAAAATCATTGGCCAGGTCATAAATATAAGCGCATACCTTGTGGGGCGCCGTCTCCTGACAGGCGGCCTGCATCATGGCGTTAAAACCGGCAAGCTGCATCATCAGCGCCTTTTCCGCAGCGTTTTCGGCCTCCCTCAGCGAGGTCTCCGCCAGATTCCCGCCCTGCTCCTTGTACTTGCTCAGTATGGACTTGATACGCACGATGGTATATAAAATATATGGACCCGTATCCCCCTCAAAGGAGGTAAAGCGCTCCATGTCAAACACATAATCCTTGGATGCCTGATTGGAAAGATCGCCATATTTCAGAGCGGAAACCGCAACCAAATCCGCTGCCTGCCTTGCCTCCTCTTCCGGCATGTCACGTCCTTCCTTGATCTTTTTATACATTTCTTCCTTGGTATCCCGAACCAGATCCTCCAGACGCATTACGCCGCCCTCCCTGGTCTTAAAGGGCTTTCCGTCCTTGCCGTTCATAGTACCAAAGCCTAAAAATTTCAACTCCGTCTCCGGTCCTACCAGCTTCGTCTTGCGGGCACAGCGGAATACCTGTTCAAAGTACAGGTCCTGACGCTTGTCCACCACGTAGATCATCATATCCGGATGATAAAGGTTTCTGCGCTCCAAAATAGTGGCCAGGTCCGTGGTGTTGTAGAGGGAGGCTCCGTCCGACTTTAAGATCATACAGGGAGGAATCTCCTTGGTATCCGTCTCCTCCTTCACATCCACCACCAAAGCGCCCTCGCTCTCGTGGGCATAGCCCTCCTCCTTCATATATTCCACCATATCCGGAATCAAATCCTGCACATCGCTCTCGCCCTTCCACAGGTCAAATTCCACATTCAGGCTGCTGTAATTTTTCTTCAGATCTGCAATGGATACATCCATAATATGACGCCACAGCGCCCTGTAGCCCCGCACACCCTTCTGCAGCTTATAGGTGGCCTCCATGGCCCTTGCCTTGTAGTCCGGATCCTCTTTTGATTTGGCGCTGGCCGCCGGGTAAATCTGTGCCAGCTGTGTAATGGTAAAGGGCGGCTCTGCGGGATACTCTCCCTGGTAATTTTCGTCAAAATACACCAGATTGGGTTCCTCTTCCTCAAGCCATGTGATAATAAGGCCCATCTGCAGGCCCCAGTCTCCCAGATGCACGTCTCCGATCACCTCGTGTCCTGCATAACGGCAGATACGCTTGATGCTCTCGCCGATCACCGCAGACCTGAGATGTCCCACATGAAGAGGCTTTGCCACATTGGCTCCGCCGTAATCGATGATAATTTTCTTCGGCTTCCCAGGCATAGTAAGGCCAAATTTGGGGTCTGCCTCCATATCCTTCAGATAGCTTAACAGAAAGCTTTCCGTAATCTTTAGATTCAAAAAGCCCGGAGCCACTGCCTGCGCCTCCCGAAACACACTACTGTCCGCAAGCTGCTTTGCAACCTCTTTTGCAATAGCGATGGGAGCCTTTTTGTACTGCTTTGCTCCGGCCATGGCGCCGTTGCACTGATATTCACACAAATCCGGACGGTTGGAAAGAGTCACTCTTCCCAGACTGCCGTCATAGCCGGCCGCCTGAAATGCCTTCTGCATCTCCTCTGTCAGCATATCCAAAATTTTTTTCATGAGCATCCTCCAAATCAAACATAATATGTTTACTATAGCGTAATTTTTACCATCCCGCAATAGGGAAATACTCAATCATTTTCCACCCAGGCCGCCAGTCCGCTGAATCCCTCCGTTCCTCCTGCCACAAAAAGAATATCCCCTTCCCTGAAGGTATACTCAGGCTTTACGCTGTCAATCAATCCTCCTGCATTCTCCACGGCAATGATATTTAGTCCGAAACGTCCCCGCAGGTCCACCTCCAGCACCGTTTTTCCAATGATGCCCGCCGGTACTGCCATCTTGGATATGTTGAGTCTTTCACTCAGCTGAATATAATCCAGAACCTTGGAGGTCTCAAGCCGATGTGCCAGACGCACCGCCATGTCCTGCTCCGGGTAAACCACCTCCGCTCCAAGCTTTTTTAAGATTTCACCGTGCTCCATACTGGTTGCTTTGGAAACCACCTTGGGTATCCCAAGTCCTACCAGATTTAACGTGGTCAAAATAGATGTGGCAATCTGTTCGCCGATGCACACAATGGCCACATCACAATTCTGAATTCCCGTTTCCATAAGGGTATTCTTATCCAGATTTCTCACCACAAAGGCATTTTCCGTAAATTCCCGCATCTCCCGGATTTTTTCCTCATTTTTATCCAGCACCAGAATTTCCGCGCCGGAAGCGGTAAGCTCTGTAGCAAGGGCATATCCAAACCGCCCAAGTCCTATAATGCCGTAGGCTATCTCTTTTTTCTTAAACATACCAAACATACTCCCATCCTCTTTCAATTAACCAATTGCAATATTACCCTCGGAATAGCTGACTCTCTCTCCTTTTGTAAAATACCACAGGGAAGCAATGGTCAGCGGCCCGAGCCTGCCGATATACATAATCAGGATTGATAAAAATTTGCTGCCATCACTTAAGTCAGGGGTAATCCCTGTGGATAATCCCACCGTTCCGAATGCGCTGGTAATTTCAAACAGCGCCTCCATCAAAGAGACCTCTGGCTCCATGATGACCATTAGATAAGTACCCGTAAGGACAACCATTCCGGCGATCAGGGTAATCACCGAGGCCTTACGAAAGGCATTGGCCGGAATTGCAAAACGGAAGCCCTTTTCAGCCCGATTGGTGGCCGCCGATTTGATTCCCTGAAGCAGCACGAAAAACGTGCTTGTCTTGATGCCTCCGCCTGTGGAGCCCGGGGATGCGCCAATAAACATCAATGCGGTAATCACCAAGAGCCCCGCATTGGAAAAGGTCCCCAGGGGATATGTGGAAAAGCCTGCGGTTCTGGCAGAAACACTGTGAAAGAATGCACCCAGCCAGGTAACCTCTTCCGTCAGCTTGATCAAAACCGTTCCGATGACAATCAGCGCAGCGCTCATGGACAGCACCACCTTGGTGTGCATGGAGAATTTTTTCCAGCGAAATTTCTTTACCCACACCTCCTGAATCACCAAAAAGCCGATTCCTCCAAAAAAGATCAGACCGCAGGTCACCAGATTGAGCATCACATTATCCCGGTAGGGAATCAGATTCTGAAAATTCCCCAGAATATCAAAGCCGGAATTATTAAAGGCCGCAACCGAATGAAACAGACTGATTCCAAGGGCCTTCAGGGGTGGATAGTCCTGCACAAACACAAGAAAGCTGAGTACCGCTCCCACTCCCTCAAAGATGAGGGTCATTATAAAAATACTTTTCACAAAGCGGACCAGTCCCCGTCCGGAGTCCAGGTTCATGGCCTCTCTGATAATACTTCTCCCCTTTAGATTCACCCTTCTTCCCATCGCCAGAATGATACCGGCCCCCACAGCCGTCACGCCTAAGCCCCCGATCTGAATCAGAGCCCCCAGGAAAAACTGTCCCAGAGGCGTAAAGGTATCTCCTGCGTCAATTGCAATCAGACCCGTGACGCATACCGCGCTGGTGGAGGTGTAAAGCGCGTCAATATAACGCACCTTTACACCGTCCTGAATACTGCAGGGGAGCATCAAAAGCCCCGATCCCAGCAGAATCACAAAAGCAAATCCCAGGGCAATAATGCGTCCGGGAGACTGCTTTTTAATCACCTTAAACATACAAAGCTACCCCTATTTCAATTTTTTTTGTATCAGCTTAGCCAGTTCGCCGCCAAGCATAGGCAGGAACGCAAAAAGAAGCGCTGCCAAAAGCTCATCAACGGTTAACGGCACAGTACTGAACACGGGGTTCAAAAACGGCACATAAATGCTGGCTGCCATAAACGCGACAGATGCAAGCACACACTTATTCAGATATCCGTTT
>NZ_CEWDFQ010000030.1:0-15768 GCF_982438285.1 Acetatifactor sp.
ACATTCCACAGCGCCGGGAATATAATAAAGCTATCGTGTACAGACCGGATAAAAGGAAGAATCCAGGCAAGTCATAGAAGAGCTTATAAGAAACACGGGGCCGGAAAAGTCCGGCATTGGGAAAGGAGAACGGATGGAAAAATATTATACTGAGGAAATTCCAAAGACAGAGAGGATTCCCAGGCTGGTAAAGCATTTGTTTGCCAAAATGCCGGAGATAGAGTCAGCCAGGGCAAGGCTGATTACGGAATCCTATCAAAGCACGGAAGGCCTGCCCATTATTTTGCGCCGGGCCAAGGCATTTGAGCACATCCTGCGTCATCTGCCTATCATTATCAGAGAGGAAGAGCTGATCGTGGGAAGCACCACCATAGCGCCAAGGGGCTGTCAGACTTATCCGGAATATTCCTACAAATGGCTGGAGGAGGAGTTCGACACCGTAGAGCACAGAAGTGCGGATCCTTTTTACATATCTGAGCAGACCAAGCGGGAGCTTAGGGAGGCGGACGCCTACTGGAAGAATAAGACAACCAGTGATCTTGCAGAAAATCTGATGACCCCTGAGACCCGAAAGGCCATCGCACATAATATTTTTACCCCGGGGAACTATTTTTACAATGGCGTGGGACATGTGACCGTCCAGTATGAGAAGGTGCTTGCCGTAGGCTATGAGGGCATTATTGCCCAGACGGAGGCTGCCCTTGCAAAATGCAGTCCTGCAGATGCGGACTACTGCACCAGGGCTCCTTTTCTAAAGGCGGTGGTGATCAGCTGCCGGGCCGCCATAGAGTATGCCCAAAGGTATGGGGCCCTGGCGGAAAAGATGGCGGCAGAGTGCGCCGACCGTAAAAGAAAAGAGGAGCTTTTGCAGATTGCGGCAAACTGTAAAAGGGTGCCGGCAAAGGGGGCGGAAAGCTTTTATGAGGCATGCCAGAGCTTTTGGTTTGTGCAGCAGCTTCTGCAGATAGAATCCAGCGGACATTCCATTTCTCCAGGCCGCTTCGACCAATATATGTATCCCTATTACAAGCGGGACTTGGACAGCGGCAAAATCACCAGACAGCAGGCCCAGGAGCTGATAGACTGTATCTGGGTGAAGCTCAATGACCTGAACAAGTGCCGGGATGCAGCCAGCGCAGAGGGCTTTGCGGGCTACAGCCTGTTCCAGAATCTGATTGTGGGAGGCCAGGACAAGGATGGGGTGGACGTGACCAATGATCTGTCCTTCATGTGCATTACGGCCTCCAAGCATGTGTTCCTGCCCCAGCCCTCTCTCTCCATCCGTGTGTGGAACAAATCGCCCCATGCGCTTTTGCTGAAAGCTGCGGATTTGACCAGGACGGGCATCGGGCTTCCGGCCTACTATAATGACGAGGTGATCATTCCCTCCCTGATGAGCAGAGGACTTACCTTAGAGGACGCCAGGGAATACAATATCATCGGCTGTGTGGAGCCCCAGAAGGCGGGAAAGACGGACGGCTGGCATGACGCCGCGTTTTTCAATATGTGCCGGCCCCTGGAGCTGGTCTTTTCCAACGGATATGACAAGGGAGAAAGGATAAGCATACAGACCGGACGGGTAGAGGATATGACTACCTTCGAGGATTTTTATGACGCCTACAAAAAGCAGATGGAATATCAGATATCGCTTTTGGTAAATGCGGACAACGCCATTGATACGGCCCATGCTACAAGGTGTCCGCTGCCCTTTTTGTCCAGCATGGTGGACGACTGTATCGCCCGGGGAAAGAGCGTGCAGGAGGGCGGCGCGGTTTATAACTTTACAGGTCCCCAGGGCTTTGGCATCGCCAACATGGCTGATTCTCTTTACGCTGTCAAGAAGCTTGTCTTTGACGAAAAGAAGGTGACCCTGGCGGGATATAAGAGAGCGCTTGCCATGAATTACGGACAGGGCTTTGACCAGATCAGCGCTGCAGAGATTGTCACGGAAATTGTAAAGGAAATGCAGAAGGCGGGAATGACGGTGAGCCAGGAGCAGATTGCGGAAATGGTGGTTCAGGTCATGGAAACAAAGCTGCCCGATCAGGAAAAAAAGCGTTACGAAGAGCTTTTGGAAATGATCAGTCAGGTTCCCAAATACGGAAACGACAACGAAGAGGTGGATATGTTTGCCAGAGATGTGGCATACACCTACACCAGGCCGCTTTTAAAATATAGAAATCCCAGAGGGGGACAATTCCAGGCTGGACTTTATCCGGTGTCCGCTAATGTGCCCTTAGGCGCCCAGACCGGGGCGACTCCGGACGGACGTCTGGCTCATGCTCCGGTGGCGGACGGCGTTTCTCCCTCGGCAGGCAAGGATGTCCACGGGCCTACGGCGGCGGCAAATTCTGTATCCAAGCTGGATCATGGAATCGCCTCCAACGGCACCTTGTTCAATCAGAAATTCCATCCCACGGCCTTAAGCGGCGAAAGGGGGCTGGAAAATTTTGTGGCCCTGATTCAGACTTATTTTGACCAGAAGGGAAGCCATATGCAGTTTAACGTGGTGGACAGGGAGACGCTTTTAGACGCCCAGGCCCATCCGGAAAAATATGCCCATCTGGTGGTGCGCGTAGCGGGCTACAGCGCATTGTTCACCACCCTGTCGAAATCCTTGCAGGATGACATTATCCGCCGGACCGAGCAGGGCCTTTAATACAGGATCTTGGGAGGAAGCAACATGTCTTTTTGGGAGACGAAAGGAAGAATTTTTGATATCCAGCGGTACTCCATCCATGATGGAGAGGGCATTCGGACCATCTGCTTTTTGAAGGGCTGTGTGCTGCGCTGTAAATGGTGCTGTAATCCGGAATCCCAGGAATACAAAATCCAGGAAATGATGGTGGCCGGGAAGAAAAAGATAATAGGGCAGGACGTCACCGTGCGGGAAGTCATGGAGGTTGTGGAAAAGGACCGGATTTACTACAGGCGATCCGGCGGAGGGCTCACCCTCTCCGGGGGCGAAAGCCTCTGCCAGCCGGAATTTGCCTGCGGCCTGCTGCGCGCAGCCTGTGAGACGGGCATAAACACCGCTATGGAAAGCATGGGCTGCGCTCCCTATGAAACCATAGAAAGGCTCCTTCCCTATCTGGACCATTATCTGCTTGATATCAAGCACACCAACGCAAAAAAGCATGAGGCGTTTACCGGAAGGGGCAATGAGCTGATGCTGGAAAATGCGAAAAAGATCGCAGCCTCCGGGCAGACCAGGCTCAGCATCCGAGTGCCCGTGATCCCTACATTCAATGACACGCCCGAGGAAATCCGGGACATTGCGCTGTTTGCGGATCGGCTTCCCGGCGTGGAGGATATTTATCTTCTGCCTTATCACAGACTGGGGCAGGACAAATATGAGGGATTGGGACGTACCTATGAGCTGGCGGAGATTCTGCCGCCGGCGCCGGAGCATATGGAGACATTGAAAAAAATGGTGGAGACGTCCACAGGGCTTCGGTGCCACATTGGCGGTTAAGATGAAAGGAAAGGTGGTGGCGATTTGGATTTTATGGATGAATCGAAGAAACAGCGCATTGTGCAGGAGCTGGTGCCCGGAAAGCAGATCACGCTGGCGCATATCATTGCCAATCCGGATCCTGTGCTCTATGAAAAGCTTGGGCTTGACCCAAGCGTGGACTATGCCAGGGCGGCTATCGGCATACTTACGGTCTCTCCTGCAGAGACGGCCATTATTATGGCGGATGTGGCCATGAAGGCTGCGGCTGTTGAACTGGGCTTTGTGGACCGCTTCAGCGGCTCCCTGATCATCTCCGGCACAGTGTCCGAGGTGGAGGCTTCCGAGGCGGCTATCCTTTCCTATGTGAGGGATGAACTGAAATATACCGTCTGCGGGATAACGAGGACCTGACGGTGAAGAGGATGATATTGATAGGCCGCAGCGAGAGCGGCAAGACAACCTTGAAACAGGCGCTTTCCAGGGAAAAGATACAATATTATAAAACCCAGTACATACATTATGAGGATATTATCATTGATACACCCGGCGAATATGCGCAGACCCACCATCTGGGCTATGCCCTGGCTCTTTACGCCTATGAGGCGGATGTGGTGGGGCTTTTGGCGGCGGCCACGGAGCCCTATACGCTGTTCCCGCCCAATATCACCTGCATGGTAAACAGACAGGTGATCGGCATCGTCACCAAGATACACGACAAAAATGCCAATGTGAGGCGGGCGGAGAGCTGGCTTAGAAATGCGGGCTGCAAAAAAATCTTTTTTGTGGATTCCGTCACGGGAGAAGGGGTGGAAGAGCTGCTTGAGTATCTGGGAGAAGCGTGAGGGGATTTCATGGCAGTTTTGCCAAAAAAACAAAAATAAACAACAAAAACACCAATAATTATGTTGACTTATGTGGTATTTGGCTCTATAATGAAGCAAGAAACAACAAAAACGCTCAGGAGGTTTTGGAAATGCAAAACGAGTATGAAATCAAAAAACAGATTTGCGACATTGGAAAGAGGATTTATAACAGGAATATGGTTGCCGCAAACGACGGCAATATTTCCGTAAAATTAAGCGACAATGAATTTTTGTGCACGCCCACAGGGGTATCCAAGGGCTTTATGACCCCGGAGTATATCTGCAAGGTGGATGCAGACGGCAATGTGATTCAGGCAAACGGCAGCTTCAAGCCCTCCTCCGAGATCAAAATGCACATGAGAGTGTATCAGGAAAGACCGGATGTAAATGCGGTGGTACATGCCCATCCCCGTGTACGCCACCAGCTTTGCCATCGCAGGCATTCCTCTCACACAGCCCATTATGCCCGAGGCGGTGATCGCTCTTGGCTGCGTTCCCATCGCGAAATACGGAAGACCCTCCACCATGGAGATACCCGATGCAGTATCGGAGTATGTGCAGTATTTTGACGCAGTGCTCTTGGAAAATCACGGCGCTCTTACCTACTCGGATTCTCTTTTGAACGCTTATATGAAAATGGAATCCGTGGAGTTTTATGCGCAGCTTTTATATCAGTCCAAGATGCTGGGAGGCCCCAAGGAGTTTACACCACAGCAGGTGGAGGATTTGTATGAGATCAGGAGACAGTTTGGCATGAAGGGCCGCCATCCTGCAAATCTTTGTCAGAATTTAAAGGAGGGCAAACCAAGCTGCCATACCTGTGCAGGCGGCTGCGCAGGTGAAAGCGGGGCGGGCAAAGCTGCTTCCCCTGAGCTTGTAGCGGAGATCACAAAGAAGGTATTAGAGCAGCTGGGAAAATAAATGATGGATGACAGGCAAGTGGAAGAAATTGTCAGAGAGGTCATAAGGCAGAGGAGTGCAGGCGGAAAAGAAACGCAGTCGGCACAGAAGAAGGCACCCCGGGAGGAAACGGCGCATTGCACAAGGATGACATTAGAGCTGGCGCTTAAGCTTATTGAAAAGGTTCAAGAGCGGGCGGCCCAGTGGAATATGCGCGTGGTGACGGCGGTGAGCGATGCCGCAGGCCATCCGGTTGCAGTGCAGTGCATGGACGGCGCTTACATAGGAAGCTTCGACGTGGCCTTAAATAAAACCTATACCTCCATAGCGTTCCAAATGTCCACGGAAAAGCTGGGCAGGCTGAGTACCCCCGGGGAATCCCTCTATGGCATTCAGTTTACCAATCAGGGAAGAATCGTCATCTTTGGCGGCGGAGAGCTTTTGGAGCAAAATGGGGAAATAATCGGCGCTCTGGGCGTCAGCGGCGGGACTGCAAGACAGGACACGGAGCTGGCAGCCTACGGTAAGGCCGTTTTTGAGGAGGTAATTGCGTGCTTGTAAATGAAAATCTGGTACAGGATATTGTGCAGGAGGTGGTGGCGCAGTTAAAGATATCGGAACCGGCGGCAAAGAGCCGGGGCGTGTTTTCCGATATGAACGAAGCCATAGAGGCTGCAAAAAAGGCGCAGGCCATAATCCGCAGAATGTCCCTTGACCAGAGAGAAAAAATAATCAGTAATATCCGCAGGAAAACCCATGAGAATGCGGAGACGCTGGCCAGAATGGCTGTCAATGAGACGGGAATGGGC
This sequence comes from Acetatifactor sp., assembly GCF_982438285.1. Taxonomy (NCBI): domain Bacteria; kingdom Bacillati; phylum Bacillota; class Clostridia; order Lachnospirales; family Lachnospiraceae; genus Acetatifactor; species Acetatifactor sp. The sequence continues at coordinate 6,030 of NZ_CEWDFQ010000030.1, forward strand.
AACGTGGGACATAAAATTTTGAAGCATCATCTTGTGGCGGATAAAACGCCGGGGACGGAGGATCTGCAGACTACAGCCTGGTCCGGAGACAGAGGGCTTACCTTGATCGAGATGGGGCCCTTTGGGGTGATTGGAGCTATCACACCCTGTACCAACCCAAGCGAGACCGTTTTATGTAACTCCATCGGTATGATCGCTGCGGGGAATACGGTGGTGTTTAACCCCCATCCCCAGGCCATCAAAACCTCTATCTTTGCGTTAAATCTCATCAACGAGGCCTCCATAGAGGCGGGCGGCCCGGACAATGTGGCATGCACTGTGGAAAAGCCCACCCTTGAGACCAGTAATATTATGATGAAGCACAAGGATATTCCCCTGATTGCCGCAACCGGCGGTCCCGGTGTAGTGACGGCAGTGCTTTCCTCGGGAAAGCGGGGCATCGGCGCCGGAGCGGGGAATCCTCCCGCAGTGGTGGACGAGACGGCGGATGTGCGCAAGGCGGCCCAGGATATTGTAAACGGGTGCACCTTTGACAACAACCTGCCCTGTATTGCGGAAAAGGAGATCGTTGCGGTGGAGGCCATCGCCGATGAGCTGATGAATTATATGATACAGGAGCAGGGATGCTATCTCATCTCCAAAGAGGAGCAGGACAGATTGGTAAAAACCGTGCTTACGCCAAAGGGACTGAACCGTAAGTGCGTGGGCCGGGACGCAAAAACCCTGCTTGGCATGATCGGCGTAACTGTGCCGGACAATATCCGCTGTATTGTATTTGAAGGAGAGAAGGAGCATCCCCTGATTGCAGAGGAGCTGATGATGCCGATTTTAGGCATGGTCCGGGCAAAGGACATTGATGACGCTATTGAGAAGGCGGTGTGGCTGGAACACGGCAACCGGCATTCCGCTCATATTCATTCCAAAAACATTGATAATATCACAAAATATGCAAGGGAAATAGATACGGCAATTCTGGTGAAGAACGCGCCCTCCTACGCGGCGCTGGGCTTTGGCGGAGAGGGCTACTGCACCTTTACCATTGCAAGCCGTACCGGCGAGGGGCTTACCAGCACAAAAACCTTCACCAAGAGCAGAAGGTGCGTTATGGCCGACAGCCTTTGCATACGATAACAGAAAGGAGTGTCAGACAGCTATGGACGCAAATAAGGCAAACATAGAAGAGATTGTAAAGCAGGTGCTGGCCAATATGGCGGGGAATGGTGCCGCGGCAGCGCCCTCTGGCAGCGTCGGGAAGACTTCGGAACTTCCAAAGACGGCCCGGGTGGCAATGCTTACAGATTTAGAACATTACGAAATCAAGGAATTCCCTTTACCTGAGGTGGGGGATGATGATATTCTGGTAAAGGTGGAGGGCTGCGGCATCTGTGGAACAGACGCTCATGAATTTAAGAAAGACCCCTTCGGCCTGATTCCGGTAGCGCTTGGCCATGAGGGCACAGGCGAGATCGTAAAGATGGGAAAGAACGTAAAGAAGGACAGTGCTGGAAAGGACTTAAAGCTTGGGGATAAGGTGGTTACCTGCATGATCTTCAAGGATGATCCTGAAATCACCATGTTTGATTTAAACAAGCAGAATGTGGGCGGCGCCGACGTATACGGACTGCTTCCCGACGACGAGGTGCATTTCAACGGATGGTTTTCGGATTACATATTTATCCGGGGCGGTTCCACGGTGTTTAACGTAAGCGATCTGGATTTGTATTCCAGAATCCTGATCGAACCCTGTGCGGTGCTGATTCATGCGGTGGAGAGGGCTAAGAGCACGGGAATCCTTCGCTTCAACAGCAGAGTTGTGGTACAGGGCTGCGGGCCTATCGGACTGATCTGCATTGCCATCTTAAGGACTATGGGAATCAACGACATCGTGGCGGTGGATGGAGAGCAGAAGCGCCTTGATTTTGCAAGGAGGCTTGGAGCCAGCGAGACTGTGAATTTTAAGGATTACAAGGGAATTGAAGCCTTGACAGAAGGCGTAAAGAGCAGATTGGGCGGACATTTGGCCGATTTCGCTTTCCAGTGCACAGGCTCTCCTGCGGGACATTCCAATATTTATAAATTTGTGCGAAATGGCGGCGGACTCTGTGAGCTGGGCTTTTTCATTAACGGCGGGGACGCTACCATAAATCCCCACTTTGATATCTGCTCCAAGGAGCTTACCATGGTGGGATCCTGGGTATATACCCTGAGGGACTACGCTACCACCTTTGAATTTTTAAAGAGTGCAAAGAAGATCGGCCTGCCCATGGATGAGCTGATCACGGATACCTTCCCTCTGGAACAGATCAATGAAGCCCATCGAACCAATCTGGCTATGACGGGACTTAAGATCGCGATTATCAATCAATAATTTGGAGACGGCATTATGGAAGAGGCGGTAGGAATTTTGGAGGTGTACGGGCTGACCTGCGCATTTATGGCGGCGGACGCCGGATGTAAGGCCGCAGACGTGAGACTGGAAACCTTTGATAAAAACAAACCTGCAAATGCAGATTCGCTGCCGGTACCTTTACTGGTGACGATCAAATTCAGAGGAACGGTGGCGGACGTGGAAGCCGCCATGGAGGCGGGGGAGAGGATGGCCCGTTCCCTTACGGGAGTGGTGCAGAAGCATATTATCCCAAGGCCCACCTCTGACACAGAAAAGATGCTGAAGCTAAACGCATTTGATAAAAATTAGAAGATCAAGTTTTGCCAATAGGAAAGGAGAACATTATGGCACAGGAAGCATTAGGAATGGTTGAAACAAGAGGACTGACAGCTGCCATCGAGGCTGCGGATGCGATGACAAAGTCTGCGGAGGTTACCTTGGTGGGAACGGAAAAGATCGGCTCCGGTCTGGTAACCGTAATGGTGCGCGGCGATGTGGGAGCTGTGAAGGCTTCCGTGGAGAGCGGCTCCGCAGCGGCAAGCAGACTGGGAGAGCTGGTAGCTGCTCATGTGATTCCCAGACCTCATTCGGACGTGGAAAAGATTCTTCCCCATATTTAAAAGGATGCTAAAGGAGCTGGCTCATGAAAGGGACATCGTTAGGCTTTATTGAAATATCAGGAGTTGCAGCCGCAATAGATGCACTGGATATTATGTGTAAGACATCCGACGTGGAACTGGCAACCTGGGAGAGAAAGCTGGGAGGCCGCCTCGTCACCATAATTGTCCGGGGCGATGTGGCAGCAGTGACGCAGGCGGTGGAAACGGCGTCCCAAAACGCCATAAAAAAGCCGGCAGCGTCAGGAGTAATTGCAAATCCGCACAAGGAAATTCTGCGCCTGGTAGACTTAAGCGCAAGCAGATTCAAAAAGGGACAAAATTTTGATGTGCTGGATGAGCAGACCATACAGGAAGTATAGGAGCCTTATGTCATAAAAATGACGGGGCTTCCTCAAAATCATAAAACAGTATAAAAGAATTCAAAAAACAGGAGGATTTTAAAATGGCACAGGAAGCATTGGGAATGGTTGAAACAAGAGGTCTGGTGGCAGCAATTGAGGCTGCAGACGCAATGTGCAAGGCGGCAAACGTAACTTTAGTGGGAACGGAGAAGATCGGCTCCGGTCTGGTGACCGTAATGGTACGCGGCGATGTAGGAGCTGTGAAGTCATCTGTAGAGGCGGGCTCTGCCAGCGCAAGCAGACTGGGAGAGCTGGTGGCTACCCATGTAATTCCCCGCCCTCATACCGATGTTGAGATGATTCTGCCCAAGGTAAAGGCGTAAGGAAAAAGGCAGAAAGAAAATGAGGTGAGACGGTGGAACAGCAGACGGTTGAAATGATTACCAAAATGGTGATTCAGACACTGAACCGAATGGAAGAAAAAAAGAACGGGTTTCAGGTGCCTGTGGGTGTTTCCGCCAGGCATATCCACCTGACCAAGGAGCATGTGGAGGCTCTGTTTGGAGAAGGCTATGAGCTTACCAAAAAGAAGGAGCTCATGGGAGGCCAGTTTGCGGCAAACGAGACAGTGACCGTGGTGGGGTTAAAGCTTCGGGCCATTGAAAATGTCAGGGTTTTAGGGCCGGTGCGCAAGGCCTCCCAGCTGGAGATATCTGCAACGGATGCCATAAAGCTGGGAGTTGCGGTTCCGGTCCGGGAGTCCGGGGACATAGCAGGCAGCGCTCCCGTTGCAGTGGTAGGGCCCAAAGGCGTTATCTACTTAAAAGAGGGCTGCATCATCGCTATGCGCCATATTCATATGTCGCCGGCAGATGCGGCGGCCTGCGGCCATAAGGACGGCGACATGGTCTCCGTAAAGGCGGAAAATGAGAGAGGCACTGTATTTAATCATGTGAAGATCCGGGTGGATGAAAGCTTTACCCTGGAAATGCACATTGATACAGATGAAGCCAATGCCTGCAAAATAAAGACAGGCGATCTGGTTACGATTTTGTGACCCTGGGACAGGAGAGACAGACTATGATCATCGGAAGAGTAGTAGGAAGTATCGTTTCCACCCGGAAGAGTGAAAACCTGATTGGAAATAAGTTTATGGTGATCGAACCAATAGAAAACATGGCGGCTTCCGGAAGGTTTGTGGCAATTGACAATATCGGGGCAGGTATTGGAGAAACTGTTCTGGTGGCAATGGGAAGCGCTGCCAGAGTAGGTATGGAGCAGGCTCCTGTGGATGCGGCTGTGGTAGGAATTGTGGACGAGGAATAAACGTATGGAAATTCAGGTGTTAAAACAGATTTTGCAGGAAAACGGGATAGTCGGCGCCGGAGGCGCCGGCTTTCCCACCTATGCAAAGCTGGATGAACGGGCGGAGATTATTATCATGAACTGCGCGGAATGCGAGCCTCTTTTAAAGCTGCACAGACAGCTTCTGGAACAGAAGGCGGAGGAAATTCTCTGGGCATTTGCGCAGATTGCGGAAACGGTGGGCGCAAAAGAGGCGGTCATCGGCATAAAGGAAGAATACAAGGCAACCTTGGAAGCTTTACATAGATATATAGACGCTTATCCAAATATGCGGATACAGCTGCTTGCCGGTGCATACCCCATGGGGGATGAGGTGGTTTTGATTTACGAGGCCACCGGACGAGTGATCCGGCCGGGAGGACTTCCCATTGAGGAGGGAGTGGCTGTGTTTAATGTGGAAACAGTTTACAATGTGTACTGTGCAATTAAGGAAAACACTCCGGTGGTGGATAAGCTGGTGACGGTTGTGGGAGAGGTGGAGCATCCTGTGACGGTGCGGGTGCCTTTGGGAACCACCATTGCAAAAACCGTTGCGTGCGCAGGAGAAATTCTGGTGAAGGATCCGGCCTTTTTGGCAGGCGGCCCCATGATGGGAAATCTCTGTCTGGGGGAGGATGTGGTGACCAAAACCACAAATGCCATTATTGTGCTGGACAAAACCCATACTCTGATACAGAAAAAGCAGCATAATACGGCTATTGACTTAAAGCGGGCGGCGTCGGCCTGCTGTCAGTGCCAGACCTGTACGGATCTATGTCCCAGACATGCGCTGGGACATCCCATAGAACCTCATAAATTTATGAGAAGCGCTGCCAATCAGGATTTTCAGGAATTAAATGTGTTCTTGGACACTATGTTTTGCAGCTCCTGCGGACTTTGTGAAATGTATTCCTGTCCCCAGTCTCTTTCTCCCAGAACCCTGATCGCGGAATATAAGGCGGGGCTTCGCAAGACGGGTGTGAAGGCTCCCGGGGATATAAAGCCTGCGCCGGTTGAGGAGAGCAGAGAATATCGGAGGGTGCCGGAGGCGCGTCTTGCGGCCCGACTGGGGCTTTCCCAATATGATGGGGAGGCACCCCTTGTGGAGGATGCCTATGCAGAGGAACATTCCCCTGTGAAAAAGGTAAGAATTTTGTTGAGCCAGCACATCGGAGCTCCGGCAGTGCCTGTGGTGAACGTGGGAGATGTGGTGCATAAAAAAGATGTGATCGCACAGCCGGGAAAGGGCTTGAGCGTGGCGATCCACGCCTCCATCGACGGGGTGGTCCAGAGAGTGGAGAAGGACTTTATCGTGATAGCAGCCGGATAAAAACAGAATGAAACCGAAAGGGAACCGACAACAAAAAAGGATCAACAACAGAAAAGGAGAGGCATTCTATGAGCAGAGCCATAGGGATGGTTGAATTTAAGACAGTTTCCACTGGCGTGACGGCCACGGACACCATGGTGAAGGCGGCTGCCGTGGAGCTGGTGGAGGCACAGACAGTGTGCCCTGGCAAATACATTGCTATTATCACGGGCAATTTAAGTGCTGTGGAGGCTGCGGTGGCAGCTGCGAAAACGCAGTATCAGGAGCAGCTGATAGACAGCTTCGTGCTGGGCAACCCCCACGACGGCATCTTTCCGGCCATTTATGGAACCACACAGATTGAAGAGATCAGCTCTCTGGGCATCCTGGAGACCTACGATGCGGCGGCCATTATTGTGGCGGCGGATGCAGCGGCCAAAACTGCACAGGTGGAGCTGATTGAGCTGCGCATTGCAAAGGGAATGTGCGGAAAGTCCTATGTGTTTTTGTGTGGGGAGGTCTCTGCGGTGACGGCGGCCATAGAAAAGGCGAAGGGGGCGGCGGCTGAGGGCGGAATGTATCTGGATTCCTCTGTGATCGCCCATCCGGATCCCCAGATATGCAAATCGATTTTGTAGGAGGGCTTTGGGATGCTTGCAGTTGAGAGAAGAAATCTGATTTTGGAAAAGCTCCAGGAAGAGAAAAAGGTGGTCGTCAGTGAACTGAGCGCATTGTTTGGCGTATCGGAGGAGACTATCAGGCGGGATTTGGATAAGCTGGATAAGGAAGGGCTGGCCACAAAGAGCTACGGCGGCGCCATATTGAATGAAAACAGCGGGATTGATATGCCCTTTAATATTCGTAAGAAACGAAACATGCGGGGCAAACAGCTGATTGCGAGGCTGGTGGAGGAGCTGGTGGCGGACGGCGAGCATATTATTTTGGATCCCAGCACTACGGCGGTGGCCATTGTGAAGGCTTTGAAGAACAGAAAACGTCTTACGGTGATCACCAATTCTATCGAGGTGCTTGTGGAGCTCTCCGACGTGAGTGGCTGGGATGTGATTTCAACCGGGGGAACGCTTCGGGAAAATTATCTTGCATTGGTGGGCCCAAGAGCGGTGGAGGGCATTTCCTGCTTTAACGCGGATAAGGCGATTCTCTCCTGTAAGGGGCTTGACCTGGAAAAGGGGATCACGGATGCCAATGAAATGTTTTCCCAGGTAAAGCAGGCGATGCTGAAAGCTGCAAAGCAGAGGATTCTGGCGGTAGACCATACAAAATTCAATAATGTAGCGTTCTCTCATATTTGTGAGCTGACAAGCATTGATATGGTGGTGACGGACAAAAAGCCGTCGGCAGAGTGGATGGCTTACTTTGCGGAGAAAGGAATTGCGTGTATTTATGGGGAAGATGACCAGGATACTGGCGTTTGCCAATAACAAGGGAGGCAGCGGAAAGACCACCACCTGCGCCAACATAGGATATTCTCTATCTCTATTGGGGAAAAAGGTACTTTTGATAGACGGCGATATGCAGATGAACCTTTCCCTGTCCTTTTTTTCCGAGGAGGACGTACTAAAGCTTGCATCGGGAGAAAAAAATTTATATTATGGAGTGAAAAAGCAGGAGGACCTTTCCGATTACAGGATAGCCACCCCCTATGAAAATCTGGACCTGATTCCTTCCAGCACTTTGATGAGCGGTATAGAATACGAGCTGTTTACAAAATGGCAGAGAGAGATGATTTTAAAGAATTGTCTTGCCGGGATAAGGGAAAGCTGTGAATACGACTATATTCTCATAGATGCGCCGCCCACCTTAGGCGGCTGGGTGATAAACATTCTCTGTGCCTCGGACGGTGTAATCCTGCCTGTGGAGGCCAGCCCCTGGGGACTGTTCGGCGTGGCCAACATGTTTGAATTTTTGGAGGATGTGAAAAAGATTGCGCCCGGGCTTGCATTGCTGGGTGTGGTGATCACAAAGCTGGACGCCAGAAAAAATTATGGCAGGCAGACCTTAGAGGCCCTGAAGGCCTTTGAGGAGGTTTCTGTATTTTCCACGGTGATCCGGGTGGACAGTGAGATAGAGTGGGCCCAGGACAACAGCAGGCCGGTGTACGCTTATAAAAAGAGTGCAAGGAGTGCATTGGAGTATATGGAATTGGCGAAGGAGGTAGATAATTATGCCCGTAGGATCAGGCAGCATTAAGAGAGCGGCAAAGGCGGCGGGAGCCGCAAAGGAGACTGCAGCCCAGGAGACTGCGCAGACAAAGAAGGCGGAAGCGGCTGCTCAGGAGATCGCAATACAGAAAACTGTGCAGACAAAGAAGGCAGCGCTGAAAAAGGAAGGGGCAAGAACCGCCCGGGCCGCAGAGGGAAAGAAGAATGCCGGAGAAGGAAAGGGCACGGAACAGAAGATTTACGGCATAACAGACGAGCTGCCGGTATATCTTCTGTGAGATTTCATTGCTGAAAACAGGTATGATGCGTTTGATTCTGACGTAACATACCTGTTTTTTTATTGTAGCAGGTGTGAGGGAATAGTGGAAAAAAAATAAAGCATAGTGTATAATGAAAAAAACAATACGGAAATCAGTGAGGGTAAACGTATGGGGTACCAGAAGGCAAAAGACGAAGTAATAAATGTTTCTCCCCAGACCACGGATGCAGGCAAGATGGAGCTTTATCTTTATTCGCTCAGGAAGATGGCGCAGCAGAATGTGGAAAGCAATCGGATCACATTGACAAATTTGTATAATCTAAAAGCTTTCTTCTACCTATGCGGGGAAATGATCCGGGAGAATCCTGATTTGCAGTACGGGGTGATTTTGATGGATATCACCCAGTTCAAGGCTGTGAATGAATTCTGCGGCAGGTCTGAAGGGGACAGGCTGTTAAAGTTTATCGCGGATTGCTTTGGAGCCTATGAGAAAGAAAGGCCTTATACCTATGCGTGTCATGTGAGGGCGGATGTCTTTTGCATATGCACGGCTTATGGAGAGAAGCAGGAGCTGGTCGACATTGTGCTCTCCATAAAGAAAAAAATTGATGAATTTCCCTTTGTGTATAAGGTTCTCCCCTCCTTTGGCATCAGTACCTCTGCTGAAAGGGAGCCCTCCATCAGCTATTTGAAGGACTGCGCAGTCATTGCCATGAACAGCATTAAGGGGAAGGTTTTTGCCAGCTATGCTTTTTTTGATGACGAAATGAGAAGGCACCAGCTTCGTGAACGCCAGGTTGAAAACGATATTGTTTCTGCCCTGCAGGAGGGAGAGCTGGAATTGTACATACAGCCTAAGGTGGATATGCGCTCGGGACGCATCGTTGGCGGAGAAGCGCTGGTGAGATGGAATCATCCCCAAAAGGGGATGATCAGTCCGGGAGAGTTTATTCCTGTTTTGGAAAAAAATGGGTTTATCATTAATGTAGATGCCTACATATGGGAGCGTGTCTTTTCTTATCTGGGAAGTCTGCAGCAAAAAAAGCGGCATCTTGTTCCCATCTCTGTCAATGTATCCCGGGTTCATGCTTATGATACGGGGCTCTGCGATACTCTGCTGGGACTGAAGGAAAAGTATCAGGTTCCGGTTGGATATGTGCCTCTGGAGCTGACGGAAGGTGCTTTCCTTGAGGATGAAGAGGGAATGTATGTGCGGATGAAGTTTTTGAAATCCAAGGGCTTTGTGATTTCCATGGATGATTTTGGTGCTGGATACTCGACACTTAACTTTATG